>JAGWPI010000085.1 GCA_028877005.1 Bacteroidota bacterium
AATAATGATTAAAACAATTAACCACCAAAATGAAATAAATGTTTCCATAACATTCTTTTGAGCGAAAGATAACCGATTTTTTTTGTTTAAAGTTCAATTTTAAATGAAATATTTTTTAACACAATGCAGACCATATAAAGGTTATACAATACTAGATTACTAAAAAGAATTTTACAACAAGTGTAAAGGAAACATAACAATTTACAATTTGTAACAAATGATTCTTATCATATTAAAAAATAATTAAAATAAAAGAAACTAACATTGGTCATAAAAAACAAGTGGGTACAGATGAAACTTTGTGTACATAAAACAGTAAATCATGAAACAGCAAACACCCACAAAAAGCATAAAGCAAACTTTCATAACTGTAGGTTGCCTACTCATTGCCGCAATAGCATTACCCGGCTTAGTGCAAGCGCAATCAAGCAGTTGGAACGCCCCCGCTTCTGCCAATCAGCTCAAAAATCCACTGGCAGGTAACACAACAGTATTAAAAGAAGCAAAAAAATTGTATATCACCAACTGCGGACCTTGCCACGGCAACAATGGAAAAGGAGATGGTATTGCAGCGGCAGCATTAAAACCCAAACCTGCCGACCACACATCAGCCGCAGTACAAAAAGAGACAGATGGCGCATTGTATTGGAAAATGACTGAAGGACATACACCCATGCCTTCTTATAAACAAGCATTAACAGATACGCAAAGATGGATGTTGGTAAATTATATACGCTCATTAGCTAAAAAAAGATAACCCAACTATCAATTCTTCACTTTAAATATTTTAACATGAAAAAGAAAATGTATCAAATATTGGGCATGTTCCTATTGATAATGGGAGGAACACTTTCCCAGGTTTATGCACAAAACAGTGGTGGTTTAGACTCTACTGTTTTAGATAGATTAAATGCATTGGAACAGCAAGCCAATTATCAAAAACCGGGGAATGACCATTTTATGGTAGCCGGCTTAACAACCTTTGGATTTGCTGCCAGCAAAACAACCAATACTGTAGGTGGTATAAGTTCAATTTCAAAAACCAATAGTTTTCCTGATGCCGATCATTATGAATTTAGCCCTATGTTTTTATGGCGTCACGGAAATAAGTTTTTATTAGAATTTGAACCCTCATTTAATAATAATGGGTTAAGTGTAAACTGGGCAGATGTTTCTTATTTTGCATTACCAAACCTTATTATAAGAGCTGGTTACTTGGTATTACCATTTGGTACTTATGCTAAGAGAGAAGCCGCAGGTTGGATAGATAAATTAGCCACCGATCCAATGGGAATTGCAGATATGACACCTACTGATTATGGTGTTGAAGTGGAAGGAGGATTACCATTGGGTAGCATGAAATTAAATTATGATGTAGCAGTTAGCAATGGTAGTCAACTTTTAAGTGATGGTACTTTAACAAGTGGTAATATTGTTGATAACAATAATAATAAAACTGTAACAGCAAGAATTGGATGGTTACCTTTTTCTAACTCATCATTAGAACTTGGAGTATCCGGTATGTTTGGTAAAGTAGGTGATTTGGGTTCACCATATCAAAATGCCACCGGGAACATGTATGCGTTTGATTTGAATTATGTGAAAACATTTCATCCTATTTTATTAAATATCAAGGCACAATATAATATTCAAAATATTACCAATGAGAATTATGTAAACCCCAATGATAGTACGCAAAATTATTCATTTAACAATCACACTACAGCCGGATTTGTACAGTGTTCTATTAGACCCACCGAAGCCAATAATTTTTTGAAAAATTTTGAAATTGCAGGTAGGTATACCAGCTATAATTTACCGGGAAATTCTACTTTTGGATCAGACCAACATTCAGTTACCGTAGGATTAGATTATTGGTTAACTTGGAGAACAGTTGTAAAAGCTACTTATGAAGCTTACACCGGCAATAGCACTGCCAGCAAACTTTTGGGTGCCTATAATGGCACAACTAATACCAATACCTTTTACTTGCAATTCTCTATTCAACTTTAAAAATGTAAAAAGATGAAACGTTATTTATCACTCCATACCATTACATTGGCACTTGTAATAGTTTTTGTCATAACTGCAATTGCATCTATTAATGGATGTGCACCAACTAAAGCAGTAGCAGCCAAATCAGGGGCACAGTTATGGGCAGAAAACTGCCAACGTTGCCATAATACACCATCGCCGGCCTCATTCTCTGCTGAACAATGGGAAACAATTGGCATGCATATGCAAACAAGGGCTTTAATTACCCAAGCTGAAAGAGAGAAAATTGTAGATTTTTTAAAAAGCAGTCGTTAATTGCCCTACATATCCCATAAAAAAGCCGGAGCAATATGTTTAGAACTCCGGCTTTTATAATGTGTTACTACTATTATAGTATTGGTTGAATTGCAGCCTCAAAGTCGGATTGCGCAATAATACCATTTTTCCGAAATACCTCTTGTCCATTTTTGTAAATAATAAAAACGGGTATTGCCGGTAAATTCATTTGCTTCATAATATCAGATTGTTTTCCTGCATCTATTTTAACAATACTAAGTTTTGTGCCATATTTAGATTTTAAGGCATCTAAAACGGGTTGCATTTTTCTACATGGGGGGCACCAATCAGCACCAAAATCAACCAATGTTACAGCACCAGCCTGTTGTATCATTTTTTGGTACTGCTCCATAGTAATTTGAGGTTCATTAGATTCACCAACCAAAGGCTTATCCGCTTGTTTCCATGCCTGTATACCACCCGTTAAGTGATATACATGTGCATAGCCATGCGCTCTTAACCAATCAGCTGCTTCGGCACTTCTTACACCTGACAAACAATATACATATAGTGGTTTGTCTTTATCAATACTTTTTACACGTTCTTGAAATTGATCTGGAATAGTCCAATCGGCTTGCAATGCATTAGCAATATGTCCACCGGCAAATTCTCCCGCTGTTCGTACATCTAAAATCTGCACATTGGGTTGCTGTATTTGTTGTTGAAAAGCATCTACACCTAATGCTTCCTTATTATTGTTTTGAGCCTGACAAGATGCAAAAATGCCAATTAATGCCAAAGCTAACCATGATTTTACTTTCATATTTATTTTTATTTTAGTTTTTATTGTTGTTTTTCTTCCCATATTTTAGATAATTCTACTAACGTTTCTACGGCTAATTCCATATCTTTTACACTTACCCATTCTTTTTTGCTATGTATACCCTGCATACCTGTAAAAATGTTGGGGCAAGGTAATCCCATAAAACTTAAACGGCTTCCATCAGTACCTCCCCTAATAGGCTCTTTTTTTACAACAAGGCCTACACGTTGATAAGCTTCTTCAGCAAATGATATAACTTGTGGATGATGTTGTAATACCTCATACATATTTCGGTATTGTTCTTTTACTTCCATTTCAAAATAAGCACCGTTATAACAACCTACAACAGATTCGGCAAAATGTTTTAGACGTTCCTCATATTTGGCTAGATTAGCTGTTTCAAAATCACGAATAATAAATTCAATTGTTGCTTTTTCTGCCACACCCTCCATTCTTACAGGATGTACAAAACCTTGTTTTTTTTCCGTAGTTTCAGGACTCCATTCACCTTTTGGCAAAATGGCCAATAATTCGCCGGCCAGTTTTAATGCATTAACTAATTTATTTTTTGCATAGCCGGGGTGTGCACTTACCCCAAAAATAGTTAAGGTTAAACTATCTGCACTAAATGTTTCAACCTCTAAATGTCCGGCCTCACCACCATCTAAAGTATAACCATAATCAGCGCCTAAATATTGTAAATTAACGTGCTCGGTACCCCTACCTACCTCTTCATCGGGGGTAAATAAAATTTTAATAGTTCCATGTTTCACTTCCGGATGTTGCATTAAGTATTGGGCTGCATCCATAATGATAGCTACACCCGCTTTATCATCGGCACCTAATAAAGTGTTTCCCGACGCAGTTATAATATCGTTTCCAATATGCGATTTTAAATAAGGATATTTATCGGTGCTAATCACTTGAGATGGGTCATCAGGTAACACAATAGCATTGCCGTTGAAGTTTTTATGCAATATTGGTTTCACATTTGTTCCACTACAATCAGAGCTGGTATCCATGTGTGCACAAAAACAAATAACAGGTACATTTTTTTTGGGCGTGTTTGCAGGAATAGTAGCATATACATATCCATATTCATCCATATTTGCATCTACTATACCCATTTTGTGTAACTCATTTACCAGCAGATTTGCTAAATTTTTTTGTTTAGCAGTTGAAGGGAAATCTTTACTGGCATGATCACTCTGTGTATCTATCACAACATAATTCATAAACCTTTGGCCAACTGAATATTGATAATCTTTTAGCATCATTTAAAAATTTACTGCAATTTACTAAAGTTCTTTACTTGCTAAGGGTAAACAAGTTTTATGGAAGAGTATTAACACATTAAAAAACCCAAGCTAATGCTTGGGCTTTAAGAAGATGTAACGATGAATTAAGGCATAATTATAAGTGGACTTCCACCTGAAATTTCTACTAATTCTAAATCAAAAATTAAATCTTTACCTGCTAATGGATGGTTGGCATCGAGGATTACCACAGTATCTTTTACTTCCACAATTACTACCGGGAAATTTTGTCCCTGACCATTACTCATATTTAATTGCATCCCTACTTCCGGAGTCATATCGGCAGGGAAACGATCACGAGGAAATTCCATAATCATTTCCTCCTGAACAGGACCATATGCTTCTTCAGCGGGAATATGAATGGTTTTCTTTTCGCCAATTTGCATACCCGTAACGCCTTCATCAAAACCGGCTATCACCATACCGCTACCTACTTCAAACTCAAGTGGTTCGCGGCCATCAGATGAATCGAAGGTAGTACCATCTTCTAACTTTCCGTGATAATGTACTTTTACAGTATCACCTTTTTTAACTTGTTGCATTGTTTGCTTTTTTATTGTTTAAGAAGTCAGCTCCTATTTCATTTCCCCACTGTGGTTGCATCGCAAAAGCTATAGAAGCATGCAACATCAACTATCAGAAAGAATTGAAAACCGGCTTCGGCTGCAAAATACGGCTAACATGCAGAACAGACAATTATTTTTCGTTAACTTTCGCCATTGCATGCATACATTTTTTGCAAACACAATTACAACAATGAACATACATAATTTATTTAGAAGACCTGTTTACATAATGTGCTTTCTCTGCATGGCTTATTCTTTTTGCATTTATGAAAACAGTTTTGCGCAGTTTAGCAACCACATTTTACCCGGTGCTTATCAAACCCAAAACTATTTTAAATGGTTAGAACACAAAAATGTAGCCTTGTTTGCCAACCATACTGCTACTATTGGTACTACCCATTTGGTAGATACACTTCTAAAAGAAGGCATAAGCGTTGTAAAAGCATTTGGCCCTGAACATGGATTTAGAGGGAAGGCAGATGATGGTAAAATAATTTCTGATGATATTGATTCCATTACCGGCATACCCATTATTTCACTTTATGGCGCAAAAAGAAAACCCACCCCCAATGATTTAAAAAATGTGGACATTGTTGTTATAGATATACAAGATGTAGGCACTAGATTTTATACATTTATTTCATCAGTGCAAGAAATGGTAGAAGCAGCATTTGAAAATAACATATCAGTTATTTTATTAGATAGACCAAATCCTAATGGTTTTTATATAGATGGCCCAACGCTAGTTACTGCTTTTAGGAGTTTTGTTGGCATGCAACCAGTGCCCACAGTATACGGTATGACGATTGGGGAATATATGAACATGCTAATTGGAGAGCACTGGCTTTCTAAACAAGCCGATCAACATTATTTTGAAAACTATGCTCGGCATGATTTCTCAAAACATTTACCCTCTTTTTTAATTGTTCGTTGCAAAAATTATGACCATAACAGCAAGTATCAGCTTCCCATACCACCTTCGCCCAATTTACCCGATATGGCCAGTGTGTATTGGTATGCCGGCAACTGTTTGTTCGAAGGCACTGTATTAAGTGAAGGCAGAGGAACACCACATCCCTTCTGCTATATAGGCCACCCCGATTTACCTAAAAACTTATTTTCATTTATTCCACAACCCGGACCAGGGGCATCCAATCCCAAATTAAATGGTAAAACTTGTTATGGCTGGAATTTATATGCATCGAACGAAGCTGTTTTGGCTGCCATACACCATCAATTACCTATTCAATATTTAATAAAAGCCTACCAATTATTTCCAGATAAAAAAAATTTTTTCATAATACCCAAACAGGGTAATCAACATATGAACACCTTTAATCGATTAGCAGGTTCTGAACAACTTATGAAACAAATACAAGCCGGTTTAACTGAAGAAGAAATTAGAGCCAGCTGGCAACCACAATTGGATGCTTTTAGGAAAATAAGAAAAAAATATTTACTTTATAAAGACTTTTATTGAGCGGAAAACGGGACTCGAACCCGCCACCTTCAGTTTGGGAAACTGATGCTCTACCGGATGAGCTATTTCCGCTGATATAATGCAATTTACAAAACAAATTCATACCCTACATTTGTGATATGCAAATTTCAGATTTAAGAATTGTTTTTATGGGAACGCCCGATTTTGCTGTAGCCTCATTACAAGCATTGCTACAAGCAGGCTGCAACATTGTTGGTGTAGTAACTGCACCCGATAAGCCGGCAGGAAGAGGTATGCAAATACAACAATCTGCCGTAAAACAATATGCAGAGGCAAATGGATTAAAAATTTTACAACCGGAAAAATTAAAATCGCCGGAATTCATATCCACACTGCAAGCCTTACAGGCCGATTTGCAAATAGTAGTGGCGTTTAGAATGTTACCGGAAATAGTATGGAATCATCCACCAATGGGCACCATTAATTTGCATGGCTCTTTATTACCACAATACCGCGGTGCTGCTCCCATTAATTGGGCAATCATAAATGGAGAAAAAGAAACTGGGGTTACCACTTTTCAATTGCAACAT
>JAGWPI010000086.1 GCA_028877005.1 Bacteroidota bacterium
AAAAATGTAGCCTATAAATTTTTTTTAACTAGTTATAATAAATGAATTATTATTTATATAATTTATATAAATTTTAAATGATAATAGTATACTTTATGCAACAGCATATTTTTTTAATATTGTTCTAACATTATCATATGAGTTATACAGATACTTTTCAATTTCCGTAGGGTCTATCCAATTTATCCATTCTATTTGCTCTTTCAATTCGGGCATTACATCTAAATGTGTGGAAGTTTTCATTTCAAACCAATGAATTTCTTTGATGGCTTCTTGGTGCAAATCATTGTCAAAGTAATCATAATGTGTAATGCCTGCTTCACCTATTATTTCAAGCGTTTTTAATCCTGTTTCCTCCATTACTTCACGTAAGGCACATTGCTCGAATGATTCATTGCTTTGTAAATGACCTTTTGGTAAATCCCATTTTCCATATCTTAATATCATTAATATTTTATTGTTCTCACTCCAAACAATTCCTCCGGCAGCATAAACAGTGGGTGGTTTCATAAATATCATTTAAGAATTAATGCAATGTTTGATTTAAAGTTAATGTTTTTACTTTTTAGGTCAAGCAAAATCATTTACAGTATTTCTTTGGTGTCATCAAAGTGGGTAATCCTGTTTGTTTGAAAATAGCCAAACCCAAACGTTGTTCTGAAATACCTTGTTGACATTTATAATTGAATATAAGTTGAGATCCCTGTTGTTTTGTTTCAAAATAGTAAAAGGCTACTCTTGAATTATCCTTAAAATTAGCATATATTTCTGTTAAGTGCGTAGCCATTATAAAATAACTATTTTGCCATTGCAATGCTAATTGGGTAAAGAGTATCGTGCAATCTAAAGCGTCTTTTATGTTGGTACCTTTAAAAGGCTCATCCATTATTAATGCAACTTTTTCATGTTTTTGTAAACATTCTGCTAATAGCTTTATTCTGTTTATTTCTGACTGAAAGTAGCTTTCACCTTTACTAATACTATCTGTAATGCCAATAAAGGAAAATAGATTGTTGAACACACCTACTATCCCCTTTTTTGCAGGGATGCCCATGCCCATGTGAGTCAAAATAATAGCATGGGCAATAGATTTTAAATAGGTGGTTTTGCCTGCCATATTTGGGCCTGTAACAAATAAAATATTTTGATGCGTCAAATGCAGATCGTTACTAATGGGATTTTTTACCATCAGATGCCTTAAATCTATAAAATTAATACCGGGTGATGACGTTAATTCAGGAAATACAAGCCTATGTTCCACACATGCTTTTGCCATTGATATGATGGCATCTGTTTCATAAATCCATTCTAAAATATTTTTAATATTATTTGCTTTATTTTTTCTTATTTGTTCGTCAATAAATAATGTAGTAAATGCAGTTTTATTTGATAAAAGTGTTGTGTTCTTCGAAAATAGATTCTCAGAAATTTGATGTATAATTGAATTAATGCTATCTATCCATTCAGGGAACTGTTTTGGGTATTGTTCTATGAATTTTTTTAAGTTTTCCAGTAGATTTTGAAGCACTATTATATTAGAATGCAAGTAATGAAAATAATCAGGATGTTGCCACTTAAAAAGCTTTGCTCGCCACTTATCAAAAAAATCTGCTTCAAAGTCAATGATTTGAATATTTGACTGAAGGTATTGCTCTACTGCAGCAATATCTCTTTTATTAATAATCTCGTGCCATATTTCTACTAATGGAATTAATTGCTTTATAATGGTTTGTTGTTCTGTAATTTTTTTTAAGGATGTAAAAGGTTGTATTAGTTTATGTTTTAATACATCTTCTCCACCTTGTGTAATGGTATAGTTCAGTAAATGCAATAAATAATTCTTATTCCCATCTGCCGATTCCAGAATTTCTAAATCTAACAAGGTTTGAGCGTCCATATTAGTTTTGTTTTGAAATGTTGTTCAGCTTCAATTGCAAGTCTTCTAATTCCAAAATACTGGATTGTGTATTAAAATTTAGCTCTTTCGATTTCTCCATTGTATCTTTCATCACAGTTTCTAATGTTTGCAACAGTAGCTGCACTTTTATTTTAAAATCAGCATTAAATTTTCTAAATGATTCCTGAATTTTATATTGTACTTCGTAAATAATAGATGCAGTATTATGAATAATAATTTCGTGGTATTGTTTCAAAATAGCTTTTGTAATGTATTGCTCTTTTGTTTTTTTACTAAAAAAAAAATTGGCTTTATTGATGGTAAATTGAGTTTCTTTATCTAATCCATTCAAGGTTATATAAAATGCGGTATATGCTTTCCAGTCAAATTTTTCTACAATGCTTTCAATACCTGTATTTAAATATCCTTGAAAGTGAATGGCAATATTGTGTAAAATATTTTTTGAATTAAATAAATAATGCGTTAATATTTCTTTGAATTGCGATTTACTTTCAGCCTCTAATTGGTTTTTTAATTGTTCAAAATTATTTCTGATAGTCTTATTAAGGGTTGTAATTAATTGCTTTTGCTCCGTTTTATTGAATAATTGATAGGAGGGATGTAAATAACTTTCAATTATTGTAACAACGTTTGTTTCAATCATTTTAGCATTGTTATTGCAATGGTTATGAACCATTTCATTTAATTTTTGAATGTGGTGTTCTAAAATAGCCTGAAAACCTTCAATTTCATTTAGTATTAAATTTTTTGTTGCTTGAAATTGATGCATTCTTTCTTCTAGTTTCTGCAAGGGCATTTGTAGGTTTTCAATTCTTAATTGAATTAATGATAGTAAACTTTGTTTTATTAATGATAACTGTCGATCTGTACTTTGCTGTAAAATCTTTCTTTTGTTTTGGGTTATATTTTGATTTAATACTTTCAATAAATTGTCTAGGCCGGACTCATTTTTGTTACCTTGCAAATGCAAGGCGGCAGAAATAGGTATAATTGAAATACTATCTATTGGCATGTTACACTGTTGTGCAATCATTTTTTTATTGTGTGTAATTAATCTTTCCAAATCGATTTTTGATTGTATATCCATTTTATTTTCTACGAATATAATATTATCAACTTGTGAATATAATTGAGTCAAAAATTCTATATCCGATTTTGAAATGGGCATATCTGCACTTAAAACAAAAATAGCTAAATCAATTTTAGTGAGAAATTGTAAAGTAGTATCTGTATTATGTTGAAGTGATGAACCAACCCCCGGGGTGTCTATAATTGTTATTTGCTGTAATATAGGTGCTGAATGATACACAATTACATGTGATACTTTTTTGTTATTTTCAGGATTTTCTTCTTCACTAACAAAAAGAGGTAAGTCTGTTACTGCTTTTTGCTCGGATTTTTTATCCATGTACACAATTTCAATAAATGGTGAAGTTGCGTATTTTAAAATAGTAATGATTGCGGTTACGGGCACTACGCCTGTGGGCATTATATTATCGCCAATTAAAGCATTAATAAGTGTAGATTTTCCTCTTTTAAAAATCCCTGTTATTACAACATACATTTCTTCCTCTTGCAATTTCTTTTGCAAATGAACGAGTTCCTCTATTAAATCTAGCTGTTTAAGCTGTTGACTAGTTTCTTGTAAAATTTGTATGTATGTGTTATTGGGAGACATGTTTCTATGTTAGCCATGTAAAAGAAAATGGTGATAGGCATCTGACAATCCATTCGCTTCAATTTTTTTTATCACACTTTTAACCGGGTAACTAACAAATTCAAATTGAACCTGAATAGCCATTGGATCTGTTAATATTGCTTTTGCATCCGTTTGTATAATAGTATAACAGGCTTTATTGTTGCCTTGTTTAGGTTTTCCAACTGAGCCCACATTAATAGCATGTCGATAAATTTTTTTGTTTTCTGATTCGCAAAATATGGCTCTATGCCAGGGCTTATGTGTATGTCCCATACATAAAATATCTACATCAATGCTATCCATCATTTCTAATAAATAGGCATCATTGGTACTTTCTTGCACATATTCTAAGTTTGAAGTGGTACTACCATGTACCATGGCTAGGCGAATGTTACTATAAGCTCCTTTCATTTCTATCTTAAACAAAAATGGAAGGTTTTGCAGGTAGTTTCTATTGATAGATGTAATTTGTTGATTTGCCAACCGAATAGATTGTATGCCAAATTCTTTTTGAGCTTCATTTGAGAAGGAATAAGGAAAATAATCTTTTGAATTTCCAATTCCCTCGTCATGATTACCTTGTAAACAAGGAATATTTTTTTTTCTGATTAAATCAACTACTTCATTGTCCCAACCGGCAAAATTCACTAAATCTCCCAAACAATAAATTACGTCTGGTTCATGTTTTTCTATATCTTTTAAAACTGCTTTTAATGCAGGCAAGTTGGCATGTATATCGCTAATAAGTATAATTTTCATAAAAATATTTTTACTTATTTAATATTTCAAAAGTCTTACTGCATAATAAATATGAAGCGTACTATTTTTTATGCCTTTAATCACTGTATCAATATCATAATCTAGTCTAAAAAAATTAACTTGTAAAGCATCCGGGTCATATTTAATATCTTTTTCTGTATCTATTTCTATGATGGCATAACAAGCATGCCAACTTCCATCTTTTGGGCTTCCAACAGATCCGGGATTGATAATGTGCTGATAAGTTTTTTCTCCATTCACCATTCTTTCTATTTGTTTGTGGAATGAGGCATGTGTGTTGCCAATAAATAATACATCAGCCATTTCTTCATCTAACATTTTAGATAGTTCTACCTGTTTATAAAAGCGGTAGATGCGCTCTGTATTACTTTTGGGTGTTCCATGCGCAAACACTAATGTGCGTTCATGCTGACCCGTTAATAGTTTTACTTTTAGTTTTAATGGTAATGCACGTAGAATAGCTTTACGATCCTCGGTAATTTGTTTCAAAGAAAATTGAATAGCATCCAGGCACCAATCAATTTCTTCTCTGCTTCCATATGAAAAAGGATATTTTGTTTTATTATTACCAATCCCTTCATCATGATTACCTAGTACGCTGAGTATATGGTGTTGTTGCATGAAATCAATTACTTCATTGTTCCAGATATTTTGATTTACCCAATCTCCTAAACAATAAATTGCATCAGGTTGCTGTTTTTCAATATGTGCATAAACAGCTTTTAATGCTGGAAGATTTGCATGCACATCACTAAACACAGCAATTTTCATCATTCACGATTTTAATAGATAAATAAGTTACCTGCATTATATGCAGTTAATATTTGCATTAATTCAGGTAACTTATTGTTTTAAATGAATTCTTTAAATTACTTTATTGAATACCAAATTTTTCTTTGTACAGTTGATGGCTTCTAACTACGCAAGCTTGTGCTTCTTTTTTACCGTACATGTCACCAACGGTTACTACTTTGTTTTCTAAGGCTTTATATCCCTCAAAAAAATTTTTTAATTCAGCCATGTGATGATCTGGTATATCAGCTAATTCCTGTATGTGTTTGTAGGCAGGATCATGGTGTGCCACAGCAATTATTTTATCATCAATACCATTTTCATCTTCCATGTGCATAATACCAACAATGCGTGCATCTACAACACAAAGAGGCTGTATATCGAATGAGCACATCACTAAAATATCGAGTGGATCGCCATCATCAAAATAGGTTTGTGGCACCAAGCCATAATTCATGGGGTAATACATGGCAGAATATAATACCCTGTCTAATCTAAGTAAACCTGATGCTTTATCTAATTCATACTTCATTCTGCTACCCTTTGGTATTTCTATGATAGTTGTAACTACATTGGGTACATTATCACCAATTGAAATGTGCCAAGGGTGTTGTACTTGTGGGATGATTGTGGAACTCATAATTTATTATTGATTTTTAAATGCTTTAATACCTGCAAATTTGGCTGCTTTGCCTAATTCATCTTCAATACGGATTAATTGGTTGAATTTGGCAATTCGCTCGCCCCTGCAACCACTGCCTGTTTTTAAATGCCCGGCATTAGTTGCCACAGTTAGGTCGGCAATAGTAGTATCCTCTGTTTCTCCACTTCGGTGTGAAATAAAACAATTGTATTTATTTTTGTATGCTAAGTTGATAGTATCAATTGTTTCAGTGACAGTACCTATTTGATTTAATTTTATAAGAACAGAATTAGCGATGCCTTCATCTATACCTCTTTGTACTATAGATGGATTAGTACAGAAAATGTCATCTCCCGTTAATTCAACTTTACTTTTTAGTTGGTTTGTTAATAATTTCCACCCTTCCCAATCATTTTCTGCCATTCCGTCTTCTAATAAAATAATTGGATATTGATGAATCCAGCTTTCCCAAATCTTTAGTAATTCTTCTGAACTCATTTTTTGTTTGGTAGATTTAAAAAACACATACTGCCCATTCTCCCACATTTCGCTGGTAGCAGGATCTATGCAAATTGAAATATCTTTTCCCGGTGTATAACCCGCTTTTTGAATGGCTTCTAAAATAACTTCAACTGCCTCTTCATTTGATTTTAAGTTGGGTGCAAAGCCACCCTCGTCACCCACACCTGTATAATAACCTTTTTTATTTAGAATAGATTTTAATGCATGGAAGGTTTCTTCGCCCATTCTAATACTTTCTTTAAAGGAAGGGGCATTGTGTGGGGCAATCATAAACTCTTGAAAATCAACATTATTATCTGCATGCTTTCCGCCATTAATTACATTCATACAGGGAACAGGCATGGTAAATTTACCCGATGTATTTAAATATCGATACAATGGCATTTCTAATGTTGCAGCCATTGCACGTGCATATGCCATTGATACAGCCAAAATAGCATTTGCACCTAATTTAGCTTTATTGGGTGTGCCATCTAATGCAATAAGTGCATTGTCTATTTCTTGCTGCGCTGAAAATGTTTTTCCTTTAAATTTTTGGGCTATAATTTTGTTTACATTATTTACTGCAATAATAACCCCTTTTCCTCCATATCTTTTTGGGTCATTATCCCTTAATTCTACGGCTTCTCTTTCGCCTGTGCTAGCACCTGAGGGTACAATGGAGCGCCCCTTGATGTTACGAACCATTTTTTTACTTCCTTTCAATGGTGCTTCAATACTAACTTCGGCCTCTACGGTAGGGTTACCTCTTGAATCTAAAACTTCTCTTGCATAAATGTTTGAAATTTTCATATTTATTTTTATTTGAATTAATAAAATATTTAATTTAGTAAGTGAATCATTTCATTAATACTGTTTGTAAATGTATCAATTTTTTTTTGATAGTCAGTCATTAATTCCTTGTCTGTAATACCATATCCCTTCATAGATGAGGCACGAGCACCGGTAATATCTTCCCATAAAAAATTAGCTTTTACATTCAATTCCTTTTTAAAATTTATTGATTGTGTTGGAACCTGATATGCTTTGCAAAATTCAGCTAATAATTGATAAAGTTTATTTAGACTTTCGTGAACCTGTATAAGTAATTGCTCATCATTTAATATTTCATATTGAATGGACACTTGTTTTAATGGCGATTTATGGGCAATGAGTTGTAATTGCATGTCGAGTAATTTTTTTTCAATCATGTATGCTACTGCATTAAATACATGTTGTTGGTTATCTGGTATTTTATACAAGGGTTAATATTTTTTTTGTGTGAATAAATACAGTTGTATTTTACTATAAATACTTATTAAAAAAATAACTGCAACTAATTGAGCTACAATTGAAAAAATGACCAATAACAAAATATTAAAGTCATATAAATATCCCATTAATGCACTACCTGCAAACCAAAAAACTCCAAATATTGCATTAAATACCCCAAAAGCAGTCCCTCTTTTTTCAGGTGGAATAAAATGTGCAATTGTTGCTTTTACAATTGATTCTTGTGCGCCCATGCCAATACCCCACACAACCATGCCCGCAATAGCCCAATGCATGCCACCTAAAAACACCATTGGTGCAAAAAAAAGTGCAATAAAAAATGATATGATAAGTGCCTTTGTTCCAATTTTATCAAATACTTTACCAAGAATTAATGCTGCAATACCATCACAAGCCATGGCTAGGGCATATAATAAAGGGATAATGTCATCTGCCATTAAGTGGCTACTTTTAAAATGATAGGCAATTAATGGAAAATCTGCATAACCCAATGCCATAAAAGCAATAGCTATTAAATATAACCAAAATAGTTTGGGATAACCTTTGGTTTGTAACGACTTAATTTTAATTTCTAAATTTTCCGGATGTGGGTAGATTGATTTTGCAAATAGAAGTAAGCCTAATGCAATAATAGCAGGAAAAAATAATATAATGTAGGCACTATGATAATTATTATTTTTTAAAAATAATGCGGCACTCACCAAAAGTGGGCCAATTGTAGCACCGGTTTGATCTAATGCTTCATGCAACCCAAAGCCCCATCCTTGGCCTATTTCATGTGCGCCAAATGAAAGCATAGCGTCTCTGGCAGGGGTTCTAATTGCTTTTCCTACTCTTTCTAAAATCATTAGTATAATGGCTAATTGCCAAAAACCCGCAAAGGCTAAGAGAGGAACGGATAATAGATTAATACAATATCCAATCAAAGTTATCAACCAATAGTTTTTGCTTTTATCACTCCAATAGCCCGAAAAAATTCTTAAACCATATCCTAATAGCTCTCCTAATCCTGCAACCCATCCTACAGTAGTAGCAGAAGCGCCTAATACTTCTAAATAGGGCCCGTTAATACTTCTTGCAGCTTCATACGTCATGTCTGAGAATAGGCTGGTACACCCTAGAAGAACGACAAAAACGGTTGCTTTTTTAAGTTGCATTTTTTTTTATTAAATGATACAATATTTAGCAAGTCACTATATATAGTGGCTTATATTGCAGACGTCATCATCCTATAAAGAGGCATTTAAGTGGTGGAACGTCATCACCTATTTTTGATTTATTTTTTAAGTCATTCTAGGGGGTGTTACTAATACAGGGATATGTGCATGACGAATAATGTATTCTGCTGTTGAACCAGTTAAAATTCTATCTAATCCACTACGGGCATGTGTACCCATAACTATTAAATCGGCTTCCCATTCTGTGGCAACGTTTAATATTTCTTTTTCCGGAATTCCTTCCGGTGTAAATCTAAACACTTCAGTTTTGCCATCATAAAGTTCAATATATTGTTGAATGGTCTTATCTGCTTCTTGCAACAATAAAGTTTTACTTTGTTCGGGCGTTATACCTAAATCTGCACTTACTACTTCTTTGGATTTATTGATTACATATACTATGGCAACAGAGGCATGTAAGGATTGGGCTAATGAAAAGCCGGCTCGTGCAGCTTTCATGGCATAAGCACTATCGTCAACGGCTATTAATATCCTTTTAAATTCCATAAGTAAAATATTTCATGCTATTAAAGTTACCGAATTAAAGTAGTTCCTCCAAATGTAGCCAAAATGCCTATTGTTAAACTTAAGAATATATACAAAAAGAAGTAAAGTAAATTGCCTTGTCTTATTAAACTTAAACTTTCATATGAAAAACTTGAAAAGGTAGTAAAGCCACCGCAAAAGCCGGTAATCAATAATAAGCGCCATTCTAAAGTAAGCCAGCTGTATTTTGTAGCAATTCCATATAATAGTCCAATAATAAAGCATCCTATAACATTTACTACAAAAGTTCCCATAGGAAAGGTAAATGAACCTAATTTGTTCACGGTTACTTGTCCCAAATAGCGTAAAATACTGCCAATTGCACCGCCTAAAGCTATAATTAGCAAGTTTTTCATAAATTTAAAATTGAAGCGAATTAATCAATATCCCAAAATTCAACTTCTTTGTAAATTACAATTTTAGATTGTAAAAGGTCTTTATGTTTTAGGAAAAATTTTTCTAATTTTTCTTTTTTGTCAATTAATTCAACACACATGGCCAATTTTGAATTATCACCTTCTGCGCTAAAAGTAACCACATTGCCATCCGTAGTAAAGCTAGTATGGGTACTATGTGCCGATGCATTGATAATGCCATCTTTTTTTGCTTCAGCTACAATATGCATATAAGCTGATTTTGGGAAAAGCTTTCTAAATAATGTTCTGTCTCCGTGTCTAACTTTGTGTGCCGGCTCAATGTAAATCTCTAGTTTTCCAAGAGAGTGGCTCTTGATTTTTTTAACCATTGTTTTCTTTTTTTAATACGTTTAGTTCTTACATCATGTAATGTTTTATCAGTATGGTGCTGTAAATTACCTACTTTGGAAACTGCTACTCTTTGCGCATGATAAATACCTGAATGGCCGCTAAAATAATAAGCAGTAAAACTGGCAATTGCATAATAAATAACATTAGCACCCCCAAATAATTCAATACCCATAAATGTACATGCAATTGGGGTATTGGTGGCTCCTGCAAATACTGCAATAAAACCTAATCCTGCCATTAAATCTATTGGTGCTCCCATTAATACACCCAGTGTGTTACCCAATGCAGCGCCAATAAAAAAGAGCGGTGTTACTTCTCCTCCTTTGAAGCCCATACCCAAAGTAATTGCTGTAAATAATAATTTCCAAAACCAGCTAAAATAGGTAGCACCTCCGGGTTTAAAACTGCTTATAATGCTGATTCCATTTTTATTGGGATTAGTAACACCTAAACTTAGGTAATCTTGTGTTCCAATTAAATAGGTTAGGCCAATAATCATTAATCCCCCTATTACTGGTATCATCCATTTTTGTTTAATCCATCTATTACTATAATTTTTAATAGTATGTGCCATTTCTGCAAACAAAAAACCGGCTAAACCAAATAATATTCCTGCAATTATTACTTTAAAGAGTAGGAATAAGTCGAAATGAACATAATTGAAATATGTTTTTTCAACTGATTCAAATAAAATATGGTATTGTGTGTGGTGAATGCCCCAAGCGCCGCAAGTAATATCTGCTAAAAAACTTGCAATAAAGCAGGGTAGTAATGCATCATGTTTTATTCTGCCTAATGCTAATACTTCCAAAGCAAAAATAGCTCCTGTAATAGGGGTGCCAAATACAGCACCAAAGCCAGCTGCAACGCCAGTTGTAAGTAGCATTCTAATATCTTCTCTCGTTAATTTAAACTGGCGCCCAAAAAAGTTGGCAATGCTGCCACCTACTTGAACGGCTGTTCCTTCGCGTCCTGCTGATCCACCAAATAAATGAGTAATAATGGTTGTTATTATTACCAATGGCGCCATTCTAGCCGGTACACCACCACCCGGCTCATGAATTTCATCCATGATTAAATTATTTCCTGCTTCTGCATTTTTTCCGGATAATTTGTATAAATAATGTATGCATATACCTGCAAGAGGTAGCAACCATAATAACCACTGATGTGTATAACGAAAATTTATGGCCCTATCCAATAACCACAAAAACCAGGCAACCAAAGTTCCAACAGACAGAGAAACTGGGATTACAAAAAGTGTCCATTTAATTAAATGCGATACAATAAAAACGTGCTCAAAAGAATTTTTTATTCGTTTCATTCCTACAAATTAATGAATCTTTAAAAATATTTCCGAATCTTAATTTGTAGGCGCCATCATCCCTTTTTAGGGGGCAGTTGAACGGTGGACACCATCACCCTTTTTTGATGCCGCAAAGATACATTGCTTTTTGTTTTGAAAAAAAACAGATTAATTGTTTATAGAATTCTAATATGATTCTAATTTTTAAAATTGTGTTGTTCATTGTTGTATTTAATCGTAATATTGCGATACGAAGTACAAAATATGGGAGCAGCAAAAACAAACTTATTCACAAAAGAACAAAATGAAATTGCCGCAATTGCTAAAGCATTAGGTCATCCTGCACGAATTGCAATTATTCAAGCTTTATTACAAAAAAATGCCTGTGTTTGTGGTGATTTAGTTGAAGAAACAGGATTAGCACAATCTACTACATCTCAACATTTAAAGGAGTTAAAAAACTTGGGCATTATAAAAGGAACTGTAGAGGGCGTAAATGTATGTTATTGTATTGATGAAAAAATGTGGTCAAAATATGCACTTATTTTTTCTCATTTTTTTGCAGCCATCTCTCAACAAAAGAAACATTGTTGTTAATTAAAAATATAAAATATAAAATATGAAAACAGATCAAGCGCTAAAAGAAATTGTAAAACAAAAATATTCAGAAATTGCATTACAAGATAAAGATACTAATGCATCATCTTGTTGTGGTGCCGGTAGCTGTTCTACCGAAGTTTATAATATTATGAGTGAAGACTACACTGTATTGGATGGTTATACTGCTGAAGCAGACTTAGGCTTAGGTTGTGGATTACCCACACAATTTGCTCAAATTAAACCCGGCGATACTGTAATTGATTTAGGTAGTGGTGCGGGGAATGATTGTTTTGTTGCGCGGGCAGCTACCGGAGTTACCGGTAAAGTGATAGGTATTGATTTTACGCCTGCCATGATTGAAAAGGCAAGAGCTAATGCTGAAAAATTAAGCTTCAATAATGTAGAATTTAGGCAGGGCGATATTGAACAAATGCCCGTTACTGCTAATGTTGCCGATGTGGTGGTGAGTAATTGCGTTTTAAATTTAGTGCCCAATAAAGACGGTGTATTTAAAGAAATTTTTCGTGTGTTAAAACCGGGTGGCCACTTTAGTATTTCTGATGTAGTTTTGGTTGGTGATTTACCTGATGCTTTACGCAAAGATGCTGAAATGTATGCCGGTTGTGTATCTGGTGCTATTCAGAAAGATGTTTATTTAGAATTAATTAAAGTAAACGGATTTGAAAATGTTGTTATACAAAAAGAAAAACCAATTATAATACCTGATGATATATTACTGAATTATTTAACACCTCAGGAAATAGCTGCTTTCAAAAGTGGTACTACAGGCATTTTTAGTATAACTGTTTTTGCACAAAAACCCACAAATACCAATAGTTGCTGTGCTCCGGGTTGTTGTTAAAATAATATTAATTTATAATATATGTATTTAAGTATTCAAAATTATTGTTATTCATTAGTTAAGCAATTTGATAAGATTGAACCTGAAAGAAAAAAAATACTTTCATCTATCAGTAACTTTATTTTGCAACAGAAAGCTCAAAATAAGCAGGTACAATTAGTTTATATCTGCACCCATAATTCTCGTCGTAGCCATTTTGGGCAGGTGTGGGCATCTGTTGCAGCAGCTTATTATGGTATTAGTGATATTTTTACTTTTTCCGGCGGAACCGAGGCTACCGCTTTTAATATCAATGCTATTCGTGCATTAGAAAAAGTAGGATTTATCATTCATTCTGATGGACAATTAAATAATCCAATTTACAAAGTTTGTTATGGTGAAAATGAATGTATGGTATGCTTTTCTAAAGTGTATAATGATTCAGCTAATCCAAAGGATAACTTTTTAGCAATTATGACCTGTGGTGAAGCAGAAGCCAATTGCCCATATATACCTGGTGCTATTGGTAGGGTGGCCACAACTTATGAAGATCCTAAACTATATGATGGATCTCCAGAACAAGATAAAGCATATGATGATCGGTGCCGACAAATTGCTTTAGAAACATTATATGTTTTTTTTCTTGTAAAATAGCATTTTACATATGCTAAGTAATTTTGGCTATTACATATCCCAAACTAAGGCAGATGCGCCTAAAATGGCAGCATCTGATTCATTTAAATGGCTTACTAAAATTTTTACTTTGTTTTGAAACACTTGAATCAAATTTTCTTCCATATGTTTCTTAGTAGGGCTTAAAATTAGTTCGCCAGCTTTGGTTAGTCCACCAAACAAAATAATAGCTTCAGGGCTTGAAAACATGATGAAGTTTGCTAAAGCCATGCCTAAAATTTTACCTGTAAATTCAAAAATTTCTTGTGCAAGTACATCACCTGCAATTGCAGCTTCATATACTTTTTTAGAATCTATTTTTTCTTTTGAAATTTTTCTTAAAACACTCTCTCTTTCACTATTCGCCAATAATTCAAGCGCTGTGGTAGTTACCCCTGTTGCTGATGCATAGCTTTCTAATGATCCTTTTTTACCTGTTCCAGGATGATACCTGCCATCTGGAATGATTGTAGTGTGCCCTAATTCGCCGGCAAATCCATCATGCCCATATATCAACTTACCATTAGCAACAATACCGCTACCTACACCGGTTCCTAATGTTATCATAATAAAATCTTTCATACCCTTGGCTGCACCATACATCATTTCACCTAGCGCAGCGGCATTTGCGTCATTCGTTAATACTACCGGAAGTTTAAATTCGTCTTGTACCAATTTAGCCAAAGGTAAAATCCCTTTCCAAGGTAAATTAGGTGCATATTCTACTGTGCCTGTGTAATAATTGCCATTTGGAGCGCCTACACCAATGCCTTTAATTCTGCCTATTCCACCTGCTTTTTCAATCATTGGTGTTAAACTAGCCTGTAAGTCTGCAATAAAGGTTCCTATTTCTATGTGTTTTTTTGTACTAATTTCTGAAGAAAATAATACATTACCCAGGCGGTCTACAATGCCAAATTTAGTACCGGTGCCGCCAATGTCAATACCTATGGCTAATGAATCGAAAGAGGTTGTTGAAGTTGACATGAATAATACTTTTGAAAATTATTAATTAAACATTAGTGACCTGATGCTACTTGTGAATCAAAGTCTAACCCTTGAGCTTTTAAAACAGATTTTAATTTTATAGCCAAAAATGCTAAGGCAGCAAAA
Source organism: Bacteroidota bacterium (assembly GCA_028877005.1). Taxonomy (GTDB): domain Bacteria; phylum Bacteroidota; class Bacteroidia; order Chitinophagales; family Chitinophagaceae; genus Hydrotalea. The sequence continues at coordinate 14,689 of JAGWPI010000086.1, forward strand.
CAGCAGGCTGCAACAATGTAAGATGGGTGCATACCAAAGGCATCGCCTAATGCCCCTTGAAATGGAGGAATTACCGCACCTCCTAAAATCATCATAATTAAAAATGCAGAACCCTGACTGGTATATTTGCCTAATCCGGCAACACCAAGTGAAAATATGCAGGGCCACATAATTGAGCAGCATAAGCCACCAAATATTATGGCATATACAGAAACAATTCCGGTTAATAAAATGCCAATAATCATTGAAATAGTACCCAAAACAGCGAGTGTAAGTAGTGTTTTAGCTGGTTTTTCCTGACCAAAGAAAAATGCCGCAATTGCTATTATAATACAAATGGTATAGGGTAATAATTCAATAATATCGTTGCCATATAAGTGGTTTACAAACAATACTACACTAAATGCAATAAATGGAACCACAACAGTTGCAATTTTTTTACCTAAGTTGGATAGGTTGAAAACACCAATTGCACCTGTCCACCTACCTATCATTAAACTACCCCAATATAAGGATACAAATTTAGAAATTTTACTTTCATCCAACCCCATTTGTGTTAAATAACCGGGTGTTTTTAATAGTGCGCCAAAGTTATTATCAATGGTTACTTCAGTTCCTACATAAATGAAAATGCCAATCATGCCATACACCAGTTGAGGATATTTCATAGCGCCCCATCCATCATTATTTTTAATGGCTTTATTATTTGAGAAAAATAAAGTAAAAAATACTACAAATAAGGTTACTACTAGTAATGGTAATTTTTCAATATTTGTTAGTTGGCCAACAATAATTATGGCAATAATTAATCCAGTAAGAATAATCAAAGATTTTGAAGCATTTTTTGATGCCTCAAATTTTGCTTCATTTTTGCCATCTGGTAATTTTTTGGACAAAGCAAAAAACAATGCAACTGCTAAAAATACGCCGGCAACAATTAAGTATAAATTATTTATATTGGTTACGGTAACATTTTCAATAGCTGTGCCTACAGAACCAAATAAAAAAAAGCTAACTATAATTGGACCTAAAGTTGTACCAAATGAATTAACCCCACCGGTAAGATTTAATCTGTGAGAGCCGGTAGCGGGATCCCCTAAAGCAATAGCAAAGGGCTGTGCAGCCGTTTGCTGCAAAGAAAAACCTAATGCTACAACAAAAAATGAAACCAATATTGCAGGGAAGGAATTGGCATTAGCAGAAGGAATAATGGCCAAAGCTCCAACTACAGATATTAATAATCCATAAATAATTCCTTTCTTGTAGCCAATTTTATTTAGGATGTCATATCCTACCATACTTGAAATAAGATATAATAACAAAGAACCAATGAAATAAGCGCCATAAAAGGATGAGCCAATAAGTTGAGACTCGAATTGTGAAAGATGAAAATGACTTTTACAAAATGGAATGAAAATGCTGTTGGAAGCTGCAATAAATCCCCAGAAAAAAAATACCAATGCCAATGAGGCCAGGGCACTTCCATTTGTTTTAATTTTTGGAGCGTCAGGTTGGTTCAT
>JAGWPI010000087.1 GCA_028877005.1 Bacteroidota bacterium
GCAGTTATTATGGCAATTATTATAGCAATGCCACTAATATCAAATGCACAAACAAGTACAAAAAAATCTACAAAAGAAAAAAAAGAAACTCCTGCAAAAAAAGCAAAAAAAACAACCCTTCAGCAACAAAATGCTTCGCCTAACACAACAGCATCAGATGTTTCTAAATCAGTTAAACCTGCTTCTTCACCAACAAAAAATTACACTAAACAGGCAACTTCAGCTAATGCAGGTAATGATAAAGTAATTGGTAAAGATGATAAAGGCAGAACCATTTACGAGGGGAAACGAGGTGGTCATTATTATATTAATTCCAACGGTAATAAGACCTACATTAAAAAAAATTAAACAAATACTACTGCTTTAACTATTTAAACAAGTGTAAGCAGTAGTATTTAAAACTGTTCGTACCAATTGAAATATTTTTTTACTATTTTTTCTTTTTCTTGGTCTATATATTGCAACAATGCTTTACCAATGGCAGAATGTTTCTTCCCCTTTAGCCAAATTAATTGCCAGTTGGTAATAATTGGAAAATGTACTAAAGGAATAACTTGAAGACTACCATTTAATAATTCATTCTTTATGCCAATTAATGGCATAATTGCGCTGCCTAATCCCGCTAAAACAGCTTGTTTTACTGCTTCATTGGAGGTTAATTCTAGTTTTTGTTTTATATGCAGTTGTTTCTTTTCAAAAAAAGATTCCATACTTAAGCGGGTTCCACTGCCTTGTTCTCTAAAAATAAGCGGCATTTTTTCCAAAATAGATAAAGGGTATTTTTTCGATTGAAATTTTTGGGTAGTATTACTTATCAAATACAATTTATTTTGTAATAATTGAATGTTTTCTATTGCCATATCTTCGGGTAAAACAGAAACCATTGCAAAATCAATCACATTATTTTCTAAACTCTCTAATACTTTAGCTTTATTGGTAACATCTAATGACAATTCAATTTCTGGATGAACTTGCATAAAGCCTTCTAAAAAAAAAGGCATCACATATATACCGGTTGAAACAACTGCAATTTTTAGTTTCCCACTCAATAACCCTTTGTATGCTTGTGTTTTATAGTTAATGGCATTTACTTCTTCTAAAATAGTATTTGCAGCTGCTGCAATTTCTTTGCCAAAATCTGTTATAAATAATTTTCTGCCAATCAATTCAGTTAATGGTAATTCAAACTGATCTTGGAAGTTTTTAAGTTGAATAGAAACAGCAGGCTGGGTTAAATTTAATTCTTCTGCGGCTTTGGTAATACTCTGTGTTTTAGCAATAATAGAGAATACCATGAGTTGATGAAGTGTGTAATTCATAAATTATTTTTATCAATTCCATTATAAAGATAAATACTTAGCTATGGATGTTCAATAATACTTTTGCGCCTTTAAAAATAAGAATATGCAAAAAATTACAATTGCAAAAGGTGATGGAATTGGCCCTGAAATTATGAATGCAACTTTAAGTATTCTTCTGGCTGCTGGTGCACAGATTGAATTTGATGAAATTAAAATTGGTGAAAAGGTTTATTTATCGGGCAATAGTTCTGGAATTGATCAGGCTGCATGGCAGTCAATACGTAATAATAAAATTTTATTAAAAGCACCCATTACTACCCCACAAGGTGGTGGCTATAAAAGTTTAAATGTAAGTATCAGAAAAACATTAGGCTTGTACGCCAATGTACGTCCGTGTAAAAGCATGTACCCTTTTGTGCAAACAAAACACCCTGAAATGGATGTGGTTATTATCAGAGAAAATGAAGAGGACTTATATGGAGGTATAGAACATCAACAAACAGATGAAGTGGTGCAGTGTCTTAAGTTAATCTCAAGGCCGGGTTGTGAACGCATTGTCCGTTATGCTTTTGAATATGCCAAGCAATATGGCAGGAAGAAAGTTACTTGCTTTGTAAAAGATAATATTATGAAGCAAACTGATGGTTTATTTCACAAAGTATTTAATGAAGTTGCACTTGAATATCCCGATATCATATCCCAACATTTGATTGTAGATATTGGGGCTGCTAAACTTGCCAATAGTCCCCATTTATTTGATGTTATAGTAATGCCCAATTTATATGGTGATATTTTATCGGATGTTGCTGCTGAAATTACAGGCTCAGTTGGCTTGGCAGGTTCTAGTAATATTGGCACTTCTTGTGCTATGTTTGAGGCCATTCACGGTTCAGCACCAGATATTGCCGGGAAAAATATTGCCAATCCATCCGGATTAATTCAAGCGGCCATTTTAATGCTAAATCACATTGGACAAAATGATGTGGCTACTAAAATTCAGAATGCCTGGTTATCAACTATTGAAGACGGTATTCATACTGCTGATATTTATACTGCCGAGTTAAGTAAAGAGAAAGTAGGTACAGCAGAATTTGCTGCAGCTGTAATTGAACATTTGGGTAAAACTCCCCAAAAACTTTCTGCTGTTAATTACGCAAATGGAATAACAATAACTATTCCTCCCTATCAAAGAAAGAAACGCGCCGAAAAACTATTAACAGGGATTGATGTATTTGTAGATTGGCAAGGCTATAATCCCAATGAATTGGCCAATTTATTACAACAAATAAATACAACTTGTTTATCCCTAACAATGATTACGAATAGAGGTACTAAGGTTTGGCCTCATGGCTTTGATGAAACTTTTTGTACAGATCATTGGCGTTGCCGGTTTTACTCCAATAATCATGAGCAGATTCAAAAAAAAGATATTATTCAAATATTAACAAATGCCGAAGCGCTAGGAATTGATGTTATTAAAACGGAAAATCTATATACATTTAATGGTGTACGTGGATTCTCACTTGGGCAAGGTGAATAATGCAAATAAATGATTGGATGTAAATATTTATGTTGACAATTAATTTTGAAAAAAACGTTACTAATTTCAGCATTTTGATACCAAGTATTAAAATTTTATTTTTCTTCCTCCTATAAAATATCCATTACCCTTAGTGATACACTGAAGTAAAAACGCAAGCAATTGGTTGCATTCAGTTAATAAAGTATTGGTTTTTAAAAAAAGTAATACCAATGCGTGGTTTTTTATTCTTGTTATATTTATTTTTTTTAAATCACACAAACATTTGTTAGTATTTAATAAAATTCCCAATTTTTAAATAAATATTCAAAAAACAAGCCTAAATACCTAAAAATTGTCGAATTTTGCATTCTTGCATTATTCACTTACGCTTTATTAAATTTTTATTGCATGAGCCATTCACCTTCTACCTTGTTTGATAAAGTTTGGGACGCACACATTGTACAACATATTGAAGACGGTCCTGATGTATTGTTTATTGATCGGCATTTTATACATGAAGTAACCAGTCCTGTTGCTTTTTTAGGTTTAAAAAACAGAGGGCTATCAGTCATGTTTCCCGACAAAACCTTTGCTACGGCAGATCACAATACGCCTACCATTAATCAGCATTTGCCTGTTCAGGATCCACTTTCTGCCAACCAGTTAAAAGCCTTGGAAGATAATACTGCCCAATATGGAATTGCACATTGGGGTTTAGGAAATCCTAAAAATGGTATTGTACATGTAATAGGTCCCGAAAATGGTATTACGTTACCCGGAATGACAATAGTTTGTGGCGATTCTCATACTTCTACCCACGGCGCTTTTGGTTGTATTGCATTTGGAATTGGTACTTCTGAAGTAGAAATGGTACTTTCCTCTCAGTGTATTATGCAGCCTAAACCCAAAAAAATGCGTATTAATGTACACGGAAAATTAGGAAGAGGTGTATTGCCTAAAGATGTTGCTTTATATATTATTGCACAAATTACTGCTAGTGGTGCAACCGGTTACTTTGTTGAGTATGCCGGCGAAGTATTTGAAAATATGACTATGGAAGGCAGAATGACCGTTTGTAATATGTCTATAGAAATGGGTGCCCGTGGTGGTATGATTGCACCTGACGAAACTACATTTACGTATTTAAAAGGAAGAGAAAAATCTCCAAAAGGAGCTGCTTGGGATTCTGCTTTAGCTTACTGGAAAACATTAAAGACTGATGCAGGTGCTCAATTCGATAAAGAACTGAATTTTGAAGCATCAGATATTGAACCACAAATAACTTATGGTACCAACCCCGGTTTAGGTACCGGTATTACTAAAAAAATACCTGCGGCAACATCAATTGCAGGTAGTGAAAATTCTTATAAAAAATCATTAGCCTATATGGGGTTTCATGAAAATGAACCTATTATTGGTAAGCAGGTAGATTTCGTTTTTTTAGGTAGTTGTACTAATGGGCGAATAGAAGATTTTCGTGCATTTGCATCAATTGTTAAGGGTAGAAAAAAAGCTGCAAATATTACTGCTTGGTTAGTACCTGGTTCACATATTGTTGAACAGCAAATTAAAGAAGAAGGAATTTTAGATATCTTAACAGAAGCAGGCTTTGAACTCCGCCAACCGGGCTGTTCGGCTTGTTTAGCAATGAATGATGACAAAATTCCTCCCGGTAAATATGCGGTAAGTACCAGCAATAGAAATTTTGAGGGCAGGCA
>JAGWPI010000088.1 GCA_028877005.1 Bacteroidota bacterium
GATGTTATTGTTAATGTACAGGGCGATGAACCTTTTGTGCAAAAAGAGCCTTTACAAAAACTTTTAGAGGTATTTACTGATGAAAGTGTGCAAGTAGCATCATTAATGCAGGTGTTGCATGATGAAAGGTTAATTGCAGATCCTAATTATGTTAAGGTGGCAGTGAACAAAAACAATGATGCACTATTCTTTAGCAGAAGTGTTATTCCTTATCAACGCGATAATTCTGTTCAGCCTACATACTATGAGCATATTGGTGTATATGCATTTAAAAAAGCAGCATTACTTCAATTTACTAATTGGCCTATTTCACCGCTTGAAGCTGCTGAAAAAATAGAATGTTTGCGGTATTTAGAAAATGGCATACCTATTAAAATGGTAATTACAGAATACATGGGTGTTGAAATTGACACCCCGGAAGATTTAAAAAAAGCAGGTGAATTACTATCAAAGCAAATTTAAAAAAGTGCAAAGAAAAACACTTGTTAACATTTGCAAAAATGACTTTGATTGTTTATTTTGTTGAATAGAGTTATCACTAAAATTTACCACAACTTAAACAATCCATTATGAATGACTTCCCCATTGCTTTATTCGGCACTTTTACATTGGCTTATGTTGCCATAATTATTCTTGTGCTTATTGCACAATGGAAAATTTTTGAGAAAGCGGGGCAGCCTGGCTGGGCTTGCATCGTTCCTATTTATAATTTCATTGTGTTAATGCGTGTTATTGGCAAACCTTGGTGGTGGCTTTTGTTAATGTTTATTCCATTCGTAAACATTGTACTGGCAATATGGTCGGTAAATTTATTATCTAAAAGTTTCGGTAAAGAGGAAGGTTTTACTGTTGGATTAATTTTTCTCCCTTTTATTTTTTATCCAATTCTTGGTTTTGGTGATGCCACTTACAAAGGCCCAGCAGGAAATAACTTTGTAGTTTTATCTTAATAATAAAAAACTGTATCATGCTTGCACTATGTAACCTAATGTGCAAATATTTTTATGCAATTCTATAAAATTTAATATTAACTTAGATTTATAGCGCCTCATTATCTATTAATTTTGATAAGTAATTCCTTGCAGAATATTCGGCATCCAATTTCTTATGAAGTAGGCTGTTAATTTTATCATTTCTGGCAATGTTTAACTTCATTAATATGGCGCTCATGAAAATAAACTTACTTTCTATTTTTTTCTTACTTACAGTTCATTTTTCTGTTTTTGGCCAATTGAAATTATATGGCGAAAATTATAGACCGCAATTTCATTTTACCCCGGATCGTAATTGGATGAATGACCCCAATGGATTGGTTTACTTTAACGGGCAATATCATTTATTTTATCAATACAACCCTTATGCTAATATTTGGGGACATATGTCATGGGGCCATGCAGTAAGCAAAGATTTAATACACTGGAAGCAATTACCGGTTGCACTATACGAAGAAAATGGCATTATGATATTTTCCGGCTCTGCTGTGGCAGATGTAAATAATACCAGTGGATTTGGTTCAAAAAAAGACCCACCTTTAGTGGCTATTTACACCGGAAGTACCGATACTTTGCAAACACAAAATCTTGCATTTAGTACCGATAATGGTTTACAATGGAAAAAATATAATGCGAATCCTGTACTGAATGAAAATAAAAAAGATTTCAGGGATCCTAATGTATTTTGGTATGCACCGGATAAAAAATGGATTATGAGTTTGTCTTATCCCGTAACCCATCAAATTGCATTTTATGATTCTGATAATTTAAGAGATTGGAAAAAATTAAGTGTTTTTGGTCCTGCCGGCGATACTACAGCTGTTTGGGAATGTCCCGATTTAATGCAAGTACCGGTTTTGGGCCAACCGGGAGCATATAAATGGGTATTGCTTACATCACAAAATGCCGGTATGCAATATTTTGTTGGTGAGTTTGATGGTAAAAAATTTATCAATGAAAACCCAATAAACAGCATTTTAAAACCCGATTTTGGTACTGATTATTATGCAGCCATTGCCTATCACTCCACTCCATTAGGCAAACCAGTAAGTATTGGCTGGGTTAATAATTGGAATTATGCCAATGAAATACCCACCTATCCTTGGAAAGGAGCCACAGCCTTACCCAGAATTCTTCAACTTAAAAAAATAAATAATGTTTGGCAACTGATACAAACACCGGTTGCAGCAGTGCAAAATCTTCGTAAGCAACCTGTTGTGTATGTTAATAAAAAAATATCTAAAAGTACAGAACAACTTGGTTTTAAAGGAAATGTTTGGGAAGCAGAATTTGTAATGCAACCTGCATTAAATGGAGAAACAGGCATTCAACTTGCAGTTGGTAACGGATTAGGGCTGACGATTAGTTATAACCCATTCAATAAGCAAGTTACAATTGATAGAAGTAATACACCTGATTATTTTAGCGCAGCATTTGCAGATAGACCTACATCAACAGCTACTGTTCGTCTTATTAATAATGAATTAAAATGGCATATTTTCTTTGATAAAAGTATTGTAGAGGTTTTTATTAATAACGGTGAGCAAGTGTTCACGGTTCAAATATTTCCAACTGAAGAAAATAATGCCATTAACTTATTTAGTACCGGTGAAGGTGCCGTGTTTAAACGCATTACATTTTGGCCCATAAAATCTATTTGGTAAATATTTTTAAACTTCAGGTAATATCTTTGTATTACTTGCGGGTTGCACACAAAAATGCCGGCATAACCCCGTAAATAGTTGATTTATGCAATTCAGAAATTTTAAAATGATTGGGTACGTGGTATATGGCCGCGGAAGTTTTAATCAGTTGGATGAAATTATAGCCCCGCAAAGAAAAGATGATGCCCCAATGGTATTTTTAGTTGACCATTTTTTTAAAGAAAAACCATTGGTGAATAGAATTCCGGTTAGAGGAAAAGATACTATCATTTTTGCTGATGTAACGCATGAGCCCAAAACTAGTCAGGTAGATGCTCTTGCCAAACAGTTAAAAAATGAATTTGGCACTATAAGTGGCGTAATTGGAATTGGCGGTGGCAGTACTATGGATTTAGCAAAAGCAGTGTCATTAATGATGACCAATCCCGGCTCCTCAGCCGATTATCAGGGATGGGATTTGGTTAAATTACCTGGTGTATATAAAGTAGGTATTCCCACACTAAGTGGAACAGGAGCAGAAGTATCTAGAACTACGGTACTAACAGGTCCCTCACGAAAATTAGGTATGAATTCTGATTTTACCCCATTCGATCAAATTATATTAGACCCTGAATTAACTAAAGAAGCGCCGGTTAACCAACGATTTTATACTGGGATGGATTGTTATATTCATTGTATTGAAAGTTTGCAAGGCACTTATTTAAATGAGTTTAGCAAAAGTTATGGTGAAAAAGCATTGCAACTTTGTCAGAAAGTGTTTTTAGAAAAAGAAACTTGGGATGATGAAAGTGATAACCAATTAATGATGGCATCTTATGCCGGCGGAATGAGTATTGCATACTCACAAGTAGGTGTAGCACATGCCGTTAGTTATGGATTAAGTTATTTATTGGGTACCAAACATGGTATTGGCAATTGCATTGTAATGAATCATTTGGAGGAATATTATCCTGAAGGTGTTGCTGAGTTTAAAAAGATGGTTGAAAAAAATAAAGTTGAAATACCTACCGGTATTTGCAAAGGCCTTACAGATGCGCAGTTTGAAATTATGATGGATGTATCATTGGGTATGAAGCCTTTATGGGAAAATGCTTTAGGCAAAGACTGGGAAAAGATAATGACTCGTGATAAATTGCGAAAACTTTACGAAAAGTTGTAGAACCATTACATTAAAGGCAATACTATTGCGGTATTGCCTTTTTGTTGTTCATTTTTATATTTTATTAAGGCAAAATAGTAACAATATCTGCTTTTCTTTCTGTCATAACCCCAATTATTTCTGCATATAAGTGGTTATTTTTTAAATGTTGTTGAACGGTAGCTACTTCTTCTTTACCCACTGCAATTAGTAATCCACCATTGGTTTGAGGGTCAGGTAATAACATAGATGCTTCTTCCAAATTTACAGCTTCTGAATAATGAATTTTGTGTCCATAACTATCCCGATTACGTTGAGTGCCACCCGGAATTGCTTTTAATGCCAAATATTTTTTTGCTTCTGGTAAAATAGGAATCTGATGGTACCATACATCGGCAGATAAATGACTACCCTCACACATTTCAACCAAATGGCCTAATAAGCCAAATCCAGTAACATCTGTCATGGCATGAACGGCTGATATGGCTCCTAAATCTGCGCCAATTTTATTAAGCTGCGTTAATTGCTTTATCATTAATTGTAAATGAGGCTCCGTTAGTAAATTTCTTTTTTGAGCGGTTGAAAGTATTCCAATACCTAATGGTTTGGTTAAAAGTAAAAGATCGCCTTTTTGTGCAGTACTGTTTTTTTTCAAATGTTCAATAGGTACTAAACCATTAACCGCCAAACCAAATATAGGCTCCGGACTGTCAATACTATGGCCTCCTGCTAAAGGTATTCCGGCTTCTTGGCAAACAGCACGGGCGCCTTCAATTACTTGTTGGGCCACATAAGCAGGAATTTTATCAATCGGCCATCCTAAAATGGCAATAGCTAAAATAGGTTTTCCTCCCATTGCATACACATCACTAATAGCATTGGCTCCTGCAATTTTTCCAAACGAAAAAGCGTCATCTACTATAGGCATAAAAAAATCTGTTGTACTTATTAGTGCTGTGCCATTGCCTAAATCATAGGCAGCCGCATCGTCTTTCTGATGATTTCCTACTAGTAATAAATGGTTATCCGGTGCAGCGGTATTAGATTGCAAAATCTCGTCTAAAATTTTTGGCGCTATTTTGCAACCGCAACCTGCACCATGCGAAAAAGCGGTAAGTTTAATAGAATCTAGCTCACTCATTATATTTTAAATTTAATAAATTTTGTAACAGTTGAATATTTGCCAAGGGTTCAGTAGTAGGCGCCTCAACAGTAGTAATTATTTGTTCTACATTTTCGCGGTTAAACAGGCCTTTGGTATAGGCTTTATCATAATATTGTAATAATACCGTAAAACATGCTTTAATGTCATCTTCCAACAAAGAATTAATGGCATTTTTAGTAGCCAAACCACCCAGCCTTTTCTTAATTCTAATAATGGCATTAACCATTTTTTCTTTTGAAGCATGGCCATAAGTTTTTAATAATTCATTTAATCTTTCTTCAAATGGTATGTTAAAAAAGAAAACAGGTGATGTGCGCATTTGTTCATAGAAATATTTTGGTATATTAATATTACCAATGCGTTGGCTTTCATCTTCTAGCCAAATGATATTTTGGTTTGAATTGTGATGAAGCATGAATAATGCATTTGCTAACAGATTTTCAAACATTTCCTGAGAAGGCTGTGGCGGTGTTTGTAATCCGCCAAATGCAGAACCTCTATGTTTGGCTAATGCTTCCAAATCAATTACTGAATATTGCAGCTGTGCCATTTGTTGCAGCATTTTTGTTTTGCCGCTTCCTGTGTAACCACCAATAATATGTAAAGAATATTTTTTTTCAAATTGTTGTAATACCCAATGTCTATAAGCTTTATAACCACCTTGTAAAGTATAAACCTTTAAGCCATACAAGTTCAATAACCAGGCCACGCCGGCACTTCGCATACCACCTCTCCAGCAATGTACCAAAACAATGGGAGAATGACCATTGGTTTTTAAAATATTTTCGACAGCTTCTATCATGGGTACCATTTTTTGTGCAAAAAATGGTAATGCTGTTTTAATGGCTTGTTGTTTATTAATTTGTTTATAATGTGTACCCACAATGGCCCTTTCTTCATTTGTAAAAAGGGGTAAATTATAAGCATTAGGAATATGTGCATGTTCAAATTCCGCAGGACTTCGAACATCAATTACCGGATGTTTTTGGGCTAACGCTAAAAATGTTTCAATATGAATGGCCTCTATACCCATTAAATGCAAATGTACGAGCAATAGCCTTTTTGTGGCTATATAACATTGAATTACTAATTACCTGGAATTACTTGTAATGAATAATATATTTTAAAATATAAAATTCATATTTTGCAGTAATTACAACGGCTACATTTTTTTGCTTTTATTAAAATAATTTTTCACAAAAAATAACGAGTAGTGTATGATAACAACTTATTTTTTAGTTGCTATTTTGGCAATAGTAATTGTTAATTTATTTATTACATGGCGTAAAGGTATCCATAAATCAGATGATACTTTATTTGAAATGAAGCGGATAATAGAGACTGTTTTTGTATATATAAAAGAAAGTGAAAAAAATATAAAAGACGAATTTGTGATCAATAGAAAAGAAATTACAGAATCGGCTACCGGATTAAGAACTGAAATGGGGCAACACCTTAACCAATTTACCCAAACATTTGCTACTCAGTTAAACCAGCTTATACAATCAAATGAAAAAAAATTAGAAGCTATTCGGAGCACCATCGAAGACAAATTAACTAACTTTCAAATTCGTATTGATGCTAACAATAGGGAAAGCCGAGATGAATTAAAAAATAATCTTGAATTGTTTAAACAGGATTTGCAGAGTGCATTAAAAGATTATAAAGACCATTTAACAGATTTATTTTCAACTTTTGAAAAAAACCAATTGTTGGTCAATAAAGCACATGCAGAAAAAATGGCCGAACTAAAATCTTCTTTAGAAATATCTGTAAAAACCATGCAGGAGGGTAATGAAAAAAAATTAGAGGAAATGCGTAAAACAGTAGATGAAAAGCTACATGAAACATTAGAAAAAAGACTGGGTGAATCTTTTAAGCAGGTAAGCGACCGTTTGGAGGCTGTTCACAAAGGCCTTGGTGAAATGCAAACTTTGGCTGTTAATGTGGGCGATTTAAAGAAAGTAATGACAAACGTTAAGTCGAGAGGTGTTTTGGGTGAATATCAATTACAAAATATTTTAGAAGATTTATTAACGAATGAACAGTACGAAAAAAATGTAAAAACAAAAGTAGGAAGTGCTGCATTGGTAGAATTTGCCATTAAAATGCCACATGGGAAAAATCTGGAAAAAACCTTGTGGTTACCTATTGATTCCAAATTTCCTAAAGAAGATTATGAAGCGTTAGTAGATGCTTATGATAAAGGTGATGCAGAAAAAGTTGATGAATACAGAAAAGCTTTCATTAATGCTATAAGAAAAAATGCGAAAGAGATTAAAGAAAAATACATTGACCCACCTAACACAACAGAATATGGTATTATGTTTTTACCTTATGAAAGTTTATTCGGCGAAGTATTAAGAGTACCCGGTTTATTTGAACAATTACAAAAAGAGTTCAAAATTACCATTACAGGTCCTACTACCTTAAGCGCACTACTCAACAGTTTACAAATGGGTTTTAGAACATTGGCTATTGAAAAAAGAAGTAGTGAAGTTTGGGATTTGCTGGGTGCAGTTAAAACTGAATTTGGACAATTTGGTGATGTGTTAGCTAAAACAAAAAAGAAATTGATTGAAGCAACCAATGTAATAGATACCTCTGAAATAAGAACCAGGGCTATTGAAAGAAAATTACGTAACGTACAGGAACTGCCGATGAATGATTCAGAAATTATGCTATCGCTCAATGAGCCGGAGATAGAAGAATAACCTATAGAAAAACTCAAATGAATGAAACATACATGGTAAAACATTGATGTGCATTAAAAAGCCCGCATTGAAATAATTGGTGCGGGCTTTTCATTTTTTAGTATCAAATTATCTATTCATACTGGCCAAAAATTCTTCATTGCTTTTTGTGCCACGCATTCTCTTTAACAATTCTGTCATAGCTTCCTCTGTATTCATATCATTTAAGAATAGGCGTAAAATGTTCATGCGTTGTAAGGTTTCTTTATCTAGCAATAAATCATCCCTTCGGGTAGAAGAACCCACTAAATCAATAGCCGGATAAATTCGTCGATTGGCTAATTTTCGATCTAGTACTAATTCCATATTACCGGTACCTTTAAATTCTTCAAAAATTACTTCATCCATTTTGCTACCGGTATCAATTAAGGCAGTAGCAAGAATTGTAAGTGATCCACCATGTTCTATTTTACGTGCTGCGCCAAAAAATTGTTTGGGTTTTTGCATAGCATTGGCTTCTACACCACCGCTTAATACTTTGCCACTTGATGGGGCAACTGTATTATGTGCTCTTGCTAAACGAGTAATACTATCTAATAAAATAACCACATCATGTCCACACTCTACCAAACGTTTGGCTTTTTGTAAGGCTATTGTAGAAACTTTTACGTGTTTTTCTGCCGGTTCATCAAAGGTAGAAGCAATAACTTCTGCACGTACACTTCGTTCCATATCGGTAACTTCTTCCGGCCTTTCATCAATCAGAACCACCATCAAATAACATTCAGGATGGTTGGCTGCAATAGCATTGGCTACTGCTTTTAATAACATGGTTTTACCCACTTTGGGTTGTGCTACAATTAAACCTCTTTGCCCTTTGCCAATAGGAGTAAATAAATCCATAATACGTGTGCTGTAATCACCGGCATTGGTAAAAAGATTCAACTTTTCGAAAGGAAATAATGGCGTTAAATAATCAAAAGGAACTCTGTCCCTTACTTCATCCGGACGCTTTCCATTAATAGCATCTACCTTTAATAAAGCAAAATATTTTTCGCCTTCTTTGGGCGGTCGAACAGATCCCGATACTGTATCACCGGTTTTTAAACCAAATAATTTTATTTGAGAAGGAGAAACATATACATCATCCGGTGAGCTTAAGTAATTATAATCACTACTTCTTAAAAAACCATAACCATCCGGCATCATTTCTAAAACACCCTCTCCACCAATTACCCCATCAAATTCTATATTAAACACCTGTTGGCGTTGTTGAGGTCTTTGTTGTGGCAAGGTTGCTTCCGTTGGTGTATTTTGATTGTCTTCTGTATTTTCTTTTACTTGGGCTCCATTTTCTACTTTAGTTGCAGTATCATGGGTGGCTTTGTGTGTAGTATGGTGTTCTTTTGTTGTCTTTTTTTCTCTGGCTGTCTTTTCTTTTTCTTCAGTAGCTTTCAACATTTGTTGTGCTAATAAAGCAGTTTTTTCATCTAAACTTACAGATTCGGTTGTATTATCTGCATTATCAATGGGTGTTTCTTCCGCTTTTTTGGCTTTACGATGCCGCATAATAGGCCTATTAGTTCCGGAACTACTGCCTGCCGTTTCTTCCATTTCCGGTTCGTCGTGCATTACAAAGGCCTCTTCAGTTGAATTGCCCGTTGTGGTTTTTACTGTGGCTGCTTTTTTGGGTTTGCCGGTTGTTTTCTTAGCCACTTTTTTATCTTGTTTTTCACTGGCTACCATAGCTTGACTATCCAGAATTTTATAAATTAAATCCTGTTTGTCTAATTTTTTAGCATTGGTAATTTTTAGGTTTTCGGCAATGTCCAGAAGTTCTGGAACCAGCATGTCGTTCAGTTGTAAAATGTCGTACATAGAATGTGTTGAATAGAAAAATTTTCTTTAGCTTTCTTGATCAATTTTTTAAATAATGCAATGAGACTTGAAAATGATTGGTAATGGTGGAAAAGAGGTAAACTGAGATGTCTGCGGGATTGTAATTCGTGTCAAATCAGTTTGTTTCCGATGCAATGTTACTGTAAAAACTTCAAAATCAAGAAATATTTCTTTGAAACTGTTATAAAAATAGTGTTTAATAATGGAAACTAGGCGATTTTTGCGGCAAAAGCACATGTAAAGGGCTCTGTAGTGGTAGTAATGCTTGTATCTTTGCTGCCCTGAACTTGATTTTATTACATATTATTTAAAAGCAGCTACATGTTGAATCGACGTATTAAAATTAAAGCTTTACTGCAACAAGCGCCAATAGGTACTACGGTAACTGTAATGGGCTGGGTACGCACTTTTAGAAACAATCAATTTATTGCTTTAAATGATGGTAGCACCAACCATAATTTACAAGTAGTGGTACCATTGGGTATGTTACCTGAAGCTGCTTTAAAAAGAATTACTACAGGTGCTTCTTTAAAAGTACAAGGTACCATTGCAGCAAGTGTGGGAAAAGGCCAAAGTATTGAACTATTAGCCACAACTATTGATGTTTTGGGTGATAGCGATCCGGAAAAATACCCCCTTCAACCCAAAAAACATAGCCTTGAATTTTTAAGAGAAATAGCGCATTTGCGGTTTAGAACCAACACCTTTGGGGCAATTTTCAGAATTAGACATTCATTGGCTTTTGCTGTACATCATTTTTTTAATGAAAGAGGATTTCTGTATTTGCATACACCCATTATTACAGCTAGCGATGCAGAAGGGGCAGGAGAAATGTTTCGGGTAACCACCCTCCCTTTTGATGGCACACCCCGAAATGAAGATGGTACTGTTAATTTTAAAGAAGATTTTTTTGGTAAATCTACCAACCTAACCGTAAGCGGCCAGTTAGAAGGAGAACTCGGTGCCATGGCATTTAGTGAAATATACACATTTGGACCCACCTTTAGGGCAGAAAATTCTAATACAACACGCCATTTAGCTGAATTTTGGATGATTGAACCGGAAATGGCTTTTTATGATTTAGAAGATAATATGAATTTAGCCGAAGCCTTTATTCAATATCTTATTCGGTATGTAATGGAGCATAATCAAGATGATTTACAATTTTTAGATCAACGCTTGGCCGAAGAAGAAAAACAAAAACCGGCTAATGAAAGAACTGAACTTGGATTATTAGAAAAGTTGAATTTTGTTGTGAATAACCAATTCGAAAGAATTACTTACACAGAAGCTATACAAATATTATTAGAAAGCCCTGCTTACAAAAAAAAGAAGTTTAAGTATGAAGTAAACTGGGGTATTGATATGCAAAGTGAGCATGAGCGCTATTTGGTGGAAAAACATTTTAAAAAGCCGGTTATTGTAACCGGTTATCCGGCTGCAATAAAAGCATTTTACATGCGAATGAATGATGGTTGCGAACCAGGAAAAGAAACTGTAGCAGCTATGGATATATTGGCGCCTGGCATTGGCGAAATTGTTGGAGGATCACAAAGAGAAGAACGTTTGGAAGTATTACAAAAGCGAATGGAATTAATGCATATACCAATAGAAGAAATGAGTTGGTATTTAGATACCCGCCGTTTTGGAACTGTTCCACATGCAGGCTTTGGTTTGGGTTTTGAAAGAATGGTGCAGTTTGTAACCGGCATGACTAATATTCGCGACGTGATACCTTTTGCACGCACACCTAAAAACTGTTCTTTTTAAAAAAGATTTTTTTGATAAACAAAGAAAAATCACATTAAAAAATAAAATTTAGAATAAAAGTTGAGAAATCTTGCGTTAAAATAATTGTACTTCCCTATATTTGCTGCCCCGAAAGGGTAAGGATGGTGCGGTAGCTCAGTAGGTAGAGCAAAGGACTGAAAATCCTTGTGTCGGCGGTTCGATCCCGCCCCACACCACACAAAAAAAGCGGTTATGAAAAAAATCATAGCTGCTTTTTATTTTGAATGGCACTTCTTTCAGAATATTCATGTTAACACAATCAATCTCTTGCTTCCCATCATTAGCGGGAGATTTACAACAGATAATACACTTATATGTTTGATGAGCGTTTAGATAAAAAAAATTACAACTTAATGATGCAGATGAAGTAACAACATCTTGTTTAGAACAATCTACAAAAAAGTTTGGTGTAATTGTGCATGCAATCTCTATCCACATTTCAAGGGTTGGTTTGCAGTAAACAATAAAATAGCTCTATACAATTAAAGCCAAACGCTATACCATGTACCTTTTCCAACACCATTCTTTCGCAAAATGGATATAAAAAACGTTGGTTTCAAGTTCATTGAATCCTAAGTACAGCTATGAAATAATAGAATGAACAGTTAATGCAAAATGGTTTTTAATTTAATAAGTTATCAAAAAAATCTTTTGCCCAAAAATCAATATCATAATAAGCAACTTGTTCATACAATCTTTGTAAACGCATTTGGGCATCCGTTTCGCTCATCAGCAATGCCTGTACTAAGCCTTCTTTTAAAGAACGGGCATCATAAGGATTGGTTAATACTGCATAAGGTAATTCAACTGCAGCACCAGCAAATTCAGATAATACCAATACACCTTTTGCATCTGTTATTTGTCCTTGAACCGCAATATATTCTTTGGCTACTAAATTCAAACCATCACGCAAAGGGGTAATCCATGCTACATCAGCTGCAGCATAATACGATATAATTTCTTCAAAAGGAAAAGAACGGAAAAATAAACGAATGGGCACCCATTGCATATTGGCATATTTACCATTAATTCTGCCAACGGCATGCTCTAAATCGTGTTGTGTTTTTTCATAAATTTTCATGCCTTGTGCAGGTGGTGTACAAATATTAACTAATTCAACCTTGCCATGAAATTCCGGATAATCATGTAAAAACTGTTCAAAAGCCATCACTTTTTCCAGCGGGCCTTTTACATAGTCTAAACGCTCAACACTAATGACCATTTTTTTATTAGTGAACAAATTTTTAATTTCTTTAATTTTTGTTTGGGTTGAGGGTGCTTGCATTAATGTTTGAATGTAATGTACATTAATACCTACCGGGTTAGCGCCTAATTTAACCTTTCGTTGGCCTGTATCTATTAAAGTAGTCATTTGTTGTACACCTAAAGCGGTGCTATAGGTTAAATAGCGAGGTGCACAGTTAATTTTTTCTATTTCAGTTACCGGAAAAAGGCTTTTGGCAACGTCTACAAAATTTTCAACATATCTAGGAATATGAAATCCGATGTAATTGCATTGTAACAAGCTGCCAATAATTTCACCGCGCCACGGCAAAATATTAAAGGTATCGGCAGAGGGGAATGCAGTATGGTGAAAAAATGCAATTATAACATCCGGCCTAAGTTCGCGTAAAAAGCCGGGTACAAGCCACAAATTGTAATCATGTATCCATACAATGGCATTTAAGTCTGCCTGTTCGGCAGCTTTTTCTGCAAATAATTTATTAATGTGTACATAATGGTCCCAGTGGTTGTGGTTAAATTTTGCTTTATCAATAAATGAAAATATGGTAGGCCAAAATGCTTCTTTCGAAAACGATTTATAAAAAATTTCTATTTCTTTTTTGGTAAGGCCAATTCTAGAAGCCATTAAATTTGGATACTTTTCTTTGTCGATATACAAATTGCGCAATGGCTCTGAGTTTTTAGTAACTTCTTCCCATGCAATCCAGACACCTGAACGGCCGTTGGCAAAAAAGCCCTGGAGGGTTGGTAAAATTCCATTTGGACTTTTAGGAGGTATTTGTTGTTTTTGACCATTTATTTCTTTTGTTTCATAGGGAAAACGGTGATAAAGCATTAACAATTGTGGTATATTACTACTTTCTTTATGAATAATGATTTCATCTAGTTCACTAATATATTCAGATAGGTTTTCAAATTGTTCAATAGCTTCTACGATGCCGCCTGCACCGGCTGATTTTGCATAATATATTCTTGATATATTATTTGTAGCCTGCCTTAGGGCTTGTTCAGCATTGCCCACTACCACACCTTTAAAACCGCATTGATACATGGCTAAATCGTTCAATGTATCACCTGCTACCAAAATTTTATTGGCATCTTCATTTATGTGTTTAATTAATTTTGTAAGAGTGGTTCCTTTATTTACGCCCTTTGGAAGTATATCTAAGTATTTACCTGCCGAGAATATAATATCGCAATCCAATTGTTGAGCAATAGGCGTAAACTTTTCTATATCTGATTCTTGTTGTATATAGAAGGAGCATCGTCTTTGTTGGGGCACTTCTTGGTATTGTAAGCCCGGTATATTTTTTAAATGTTCTCTTATTTTTAATTCACCCGGCCAAATTTGTTCAATTTCATTTTGGATGGGTTCAATGGGTTCTAACGTATATCCATTTACGATGGTTGCACCTACATCGCAAA
>JAGWPI010000089.1 GCA_028877005.1 Bacteroidota bacterium
CCGAAAATGTAATTATGTTGAGGTAATGAATTGTTGCCGAACCTTGTAACTTTGCTAACAGTAACAACTTTAGTTCCCTTTGCGGGTTATAACAAATGAACAGTATTTTAGAATTGATAATAAAAATGTGAAGCTGTTATCTTACACAAATACACCTGCTTTACACAAAAAAAATTAAGCATGAAGCAATTTAATGTTCCGGTATTTTATAGAAGTAATTTAATTAGTTATATTAAAAGCCACCGAAAACAATTAGACAAACTTAAAAAAGACTTTACGCCTACATTGTTAGATTTTGGCCCTTTACAAATATTTTTAGCCCGCCATTTTGGTTTTTGTTATGGGGTAGAAAATGCCATTGAAATAGCTTTTAAAACAATTGAAACCCATAAAGGGAAACGTATTTTTTTATTAAGTGAAATGATTCATAACCCACAAGTAAATGCCGATTTAAAAGCAGCGGGAGTTCAATTTTTACAAGACAATTTGGGCAATCAACTGATACCATTTGAAGAATTAAAAAAAGAGGATATTGTGCTAATACCGGCATTTGGCACTACACTTGACATTGAAAAAATTTTACAAGAAAAAGGAATAGAAACAGCGCAATACAATACCACTTGCCCTTTTGTTGAAAAAGTTTGGAACCGCAGTGAACAAATTGCCCAAAAAGGATATACCATTATTATTCATGGCAAACCCAAACATGAGGAAACAAGAGCTACCTTTTCGCATGCTGCGGCCAATATTGCCACGGTAATTATTAATGATATGAATGAGGCTGTTATACTGGGCGACTTTATTGCAGGTAAACGTAAAATGACTGATTTTTACCAACTTTTTAAAGGACAATACTCAGACGGCTTTGATGTGGAGAAAGATTTGCAGAAAATAGGTGTAGTTAACCAAACCACGCAATTAGCTACCGATACACAAGCCATTGCAGATTATTTAAAACAGGTAATGCTGGAAACTTATGCATTAACACCTGCTACCCTTCACCAAAGATTTGCGGATACTAGAGATACTTTGTGTTACGCTACCAACGATAACCAAGCAGCGGTTATAGGTATGTTAAGTACACCCGCCGATGCAGCAATTGTAATAGGGGGGTATAAAAGCAGTAATACATCGCATTTAGTTGAACTATGCGAACAAAAATTACCCACTTATTTTATTGATGGTGCCGATAAGTTGGTAAATGCTGAAGAAATTATTCACTGTAATTGGCAAACCAAAGCCCTAACCACTATTCGTTCATTTTTACCCAAACATCAATCACCACACAGAATATTAATCACTAGTGGTGCCAGTTGTCCGGATAGTATAGTGGAAGCAGTTATAGAAAAATTGGTTTCTTTTTATCCAAACATACGACCAATGGAAGCAGTACTAAGCGATTTACAATAAAACAAACAGCCCTTCAAAATGAAGAAGGGCTGCTTTAATATTCGTAAAAGACAAATACTACATTTTTTTGGTAGTATCCATTGCTTTTTTAGCAGTATCCATTGCTGGCATGCTGTCATGTTTCATAGTTGTGTCCATAGCAGGAGCAGTTGTTGCTGTAGAATCTGCTTTTGCTTCTTTGTTTTCTCCGCTGTTGCAAGCTACAAAACCTGCGATAGCTAAAAGAGCTAATAATTTTTTCATTGTACTTGTTTTTTTAAAATTTTAAAATTTGCGCAAATATAGGCTTCACACATAAAATACCCAAAATTTAACGATATTTTTTGTTATTTATTTTTTACGGAAGAAAATTCTTATAGGTACTCCTTTAAAATTAAAGTGACTACGCAACTGATTTTCTAAGTAATTTTTATAAGGCATTTTAATATCATCCGGAAAATTTGTAAAAAAAGCAAAAGAAGGAATATGCGTTGGTAACTGGGTAACATATTTTATTTTTACTGTATGCCCTCTTACTACTGGAGCATGGTAAGCTTCCACTGCTTTTAACATAACCTCATTCAATTTAGAAGTAGGTATTTTTTGTTGTTTACTTTCAAAAACACCCATTCCTGCTTCCAATACTTTCAATAGTCGGGTTTTTTCTAGTGCTGATATGAATAAAACGGGCACATCGGTGAAAGGTGCAATTTTTTCTTTTAATTTTTTCTCGTAATCCCGGGCTGTGTTGGTAGTTTTTTCCATTAAATCCCATTTATTTACTACTACTACAACCCCTTTCCCTTTGCGGGTAGCTAAACTAAACAAGGCTACATCTTGCGCCGTAATTCCTTTTTGTGCATCAATTACTATTAAACAAACATCGGCTTCATCCATCGCTTTAATAGCCCTAATTACTGAATAAAATTCCAAATCATCCTTTTCACTATTTTTTTTACGAATACCAGCCGTATCTATTAATATACAAGCTTTATTAAATAAATTGTAATAGGTATGAATTGTATCGCGGGTTGTACCTGCTACATCGCTTACAATAGTTCTTTCTTCACCTAATAAGGCATTTAATAAGGAGGATTTTCCTACATTAGGTTGTCCAATAATAGCTAATTTAGGAATACTTTTCTCGGTGGTTTCTATTATTTCCTCTGTAGCCGGCATATTGGCAACAATGGCATCCAGCAACTCACCTGTTCCCGTTCCACTAATACTGCTAAGGGTATAAATTGTATCAAAGCCCAAGCTATAAAATTCAGCTGCATCTAATTCACGCTGCCCATTATCTACTTTGTTTACTGCTAAATAAACAGGTTTTTTGGCCTGCCTCAGTAAATGGGCCATAGCATCATCTAAATCTGTAATTCCTACTGCAACATCTACCATAAAAATAATAGCATCGGCTTCATTAATAGCAATTTTTACTTGTTTACGAATTTCTTTTTCAAAAACATCTTGCGAGTCGGGTACAAAACCTCCGGTATCAATTACATTAAATGTTTTACCTGCCCATTCAGAAATACCATATTGCCTATCGCGGGTTACACCGCTAATATCATCTACAATGGCTTTGCGCTGTTCTAATAAGCGATTAAACAGTGTACTTTTCCCCACATTTGGTCTGCCTACAATTGCTACTGTATAGCCCATAATTCACTTTTTAAGGATGGTTAATTTTTAATGATAGCCAAATTCTTTCAGGAACAAGTCATTATCTCTCCATTTAGGCCGTACTTTTACAAATAACTCTAAAAATACTTTTCGTCCCAGAAATGCTTCTATATCCTTTCTGGCCAAAGTGCCAATTTCCTTTATTTTATTACCCTGATGACCTATAATGATAGATTTTTGTGTATCCCGATTTACAATTATATCGGCTTGTATTTTTATTAAATGTTCTTTTTCTTTAAATTCATTTACCAATACTGCTACATGGTAAGGTATTTCTTCTTCAAATAAAGTGTAAATTTTTTCTCTAATTAATTCACCTACAAAAAAACGGGTGGGTAAATCACTTAATTCATCTTCTGGAAAATAGGGATTTCCTTCGGGCAATAAAGTTATGATGGCTTGTAATAATTCATCGATATTTTGTTGTTGAAGAGCGGCTATTGCCAGCACTTTTTGGGCATATCCTTTCGCCTCAAAAAACTGAATGGCATTTTGTAAAACTGCTTTGTTTACTTTATCTTTTTTATTCAACACAACTATTATAGGAACTTTTAAATGCAGCGATTGAAACAGCGCATCGCAACTTTCTAAATCGTCGGTAACATCGGCTAATAATATGGCTACATCGGCA
Organism: Bacteroidota bacterium; assembly: GCA_028877005.1. GTDB lineage: Bacteria > Bacteroidota > Bacteroidia > Chitinophagales > Chitinophagaceae > Hydrotalea. Next base: position 3,707 of record JAGWPI010000089.1, read on the forward strand.
TCCTCTAAAGCACTTTTTACGGCGCCCATCATTTTTTCATGCAGCTTATACTTGGCTTCAATAATGCCGGGTGTATCTGAAAATACAATTTGGTATTCGCCGGGTTTATTTAAAAAGCCTTTTATACGATGGCGTGTGGTTTGCACTTTGGAAGAAACAATAGCTAACTTTTCGCCCAACAAATGATTGAGTAAAGTGCTTTTACCTGCATTGGGTTTACCAAAAATACCTACAAATCCCGATTTCATACTATTAACTGTGTTTAAAAACTAAAAGCCTCACTAATTGAGGCTTTTACAGTTTTAGTTGCGAGGGGGGGAATCGAACCTCCGACCTTCGGGTTATGAGCCCGACGAGCTACCGCTGCTCTACCTCGCGATTTAATGAGTTGCAAAATTAAGGTTAGCGAGGTGAACTGCCAAAACTAATTTACTGTTTAGTCTTCTTTTTTTATGGATGAGGCACCACTCGACTCAATATTTTGAATAACGGGATTGCCTTTATATCGAATAGAACTGGCACCACTGGCTTCTAATTTTGAAAATGACTTTTCTACGTTTATCCGAATAGTAGAAGCCCCGGAAGCAGATGCATCGCAATGATCGGCATTTAATTCGTATCCTTTTAATACACTAGCACCACTTACTTGTATTTTTAAGCTGTTTACCTTCCCTTTTAAGGTTGCATTAGAGGCACCACTTAAATCAATACTCAACTCATTAACATCAAAACTCCCTTTTACAACACTGGCACCTGTAGCTGTTAATTTTAAATTATTTTGCTTTAACGGATCTATTATATTTAACTGGCAGGCACCCGATAATACAATTTTTTGAAGATTGGTAACTGTAACATAAGCCTTAATTTTTTTATCACTCCAATTCCATTTATTCCAAAAACCACTTTCGGTATAAATATGCAATACACCATTTTTTACCTCAGTTACAATTTTGGCTTTATCGCCTCCATTGGCACTGATGGCCACCCCACTGGTATTTCCTTGCGATACATACACTGTAATTGCCCCTGAAACATCTAATCCCGAAAAACTACCCACTTTCCGCACTTCGGCATTTGCATCATATACTAAATTTTTAACTTCTTGTGCTTGTACAAAAGCAACCATACACAATAAATTAATTATACAAATAATTTTCTTCATAAAACATTTTTAAAGTTGTGAAAAAAGGAATTTTACATTGAAACGGAGTAGTTAAAAAAAAGTTACAACCTTTTTTAAAAATTTTCACATTAATTTTGCAGCAGATTTTTTTCCTCGGGGTGCTGGACAAGTTGATGGGTTAACACATTAACTAAATCCGGCTGAGATAATACCCGTTGAACCTGAACAGGGTAATTCCTGCGAAGGGAAGGTGTACTGCTTATTTTAGTCAGCCTCTCCATTAGCACAGCTCCCTGTTCCCAAATTTTTTAACCATTTAATCTTAAAAAATGAAATTCTTTTTGGGAACGTTGGCATTTTTGCTCCTTTATTACGGCAGCTTTAGCCAAACTAAAAAACATGCATTTATTGCTGGCATTGTTACCGATGCGCAAACAAAAAAACCATTGGCAGGTGCAGCTATTAGCATTCAAAACAGAACCACTATTAGCGGTGATGATGGCCATTTTAACCTATCTAATATTTTACCCGGTAGTTTTACGTTGGTGGTAAATAGTATTGGGTATGAAATGTACCGACAAACCATTACCATACCTAAAGATGGGTTACAACTCAACATTGCTTTAACAAGTATTCCTTTATTCTTACAACCTTTAGAAGTTAAAGCCATACGTGCCGGCAGCAAAGCGCCTTTTGCAATAACCAACATTAATGAACAGGAAATTGCTAAAACAAATTTAGGACAGGA
>JAGWPI010000090.1 GCA_028877005.1 Bacteroidota bacterium
AAAAAAGAATATACAAGGGCCAAACCCTATTTAGAAGCCTATATTAAGGCAACACCAATGCCCAACCGTGAAGATATTTATGAATTAGCTTATTGTTATTACGCAGTAGGCAATTATCAAGAAAGTATACCCGTGCTGAAAGAATTAGGTGGTAAAGAAGATTCATTAGCGCAAAACAGTATGTATTTATTAGCAGATGCATATTTGAAAACGGGGCAAAAAGCCAATGCCAGAAACGCTTTTTTATTCTGTGCCACTAATAATGCCAATCCCACACAAAAGCAAGTTTCAATTTTTAACTATGCAAAACTTAGTTATGAATTGGGATATTTTGACATTGCACAGCGCGAATTAGAATCTTTTATCAATAATTATCCTTCTTCTCCTTACATTCAAGAAGCTAAAGAAATTGAAGTAAGTGTATTAGCCAATACCAGCAATTTTAAAGATGCATTAATCCTATTTGAAAGTCTATCTTCTCAAAGCGAAAATGTGAAAAAAATCTATCCTAAAATACTATATGGAAGAGCAGTTGAACTATTGAATGACCAGCACATTAATGAAGCAGATGCATTACTTACAAGATTATTGCAGGTGCCATATAATGAAAGCCAACTACCTTATGCTTATTTTTGGAAGGGCGAAATTGCCTACCGAAATGCTAATATAGATCAGGCTATACAATACGATAATGCTTATTTAAAAAATCCTCAAGTATTAGGCGAGGTAAACCCGGTAAACGCACATTATAATTTGGGATATGCACTATTAAAAAAAGAATTATACAGCGAGGCATTAAGCAATTTTCAACAAGTTGCTAAAAACTTATCATCCAATCCAACACCTATTCAGTTAGATGCTTATATACGTTCCGGAGATTGTTATTTTATGAATAGAAATTATAAGCAGGCGTTGGTTATTTATGATAGAATTATTGAAATGAATGCAAAAGGAGCAGATTATGCATTGTATCAAAAAGCCATTATTGCGGGTGCCTATAACAAAAACTCAGAAAAAATAAATTTATTGCAAAATTTAGTGAAACAATATCCCCATTCTGATTTTGCTAATGAAGCCAACTTTGAAATTGCCAATACTTATATGGCTGCTGAAAACTTTGGTGCAGCAATACCTTATTTACAAGCCATTTTGCAAAATAATGATGCTTCAGCTATGTGGCCTAAAGTATATTTAAAATTAGGGGTTTGTGCATTTAATCTAAATGAAAACAATCAAGCACTTCAGCAATTTACACAGTTAGTTTCCCATTATCCAAATTCTCCTGAAAGCGACGAATCTATAGAATATATTCGTAATATATTTTTAGAAAATCATCAGCCTGATGCATTTGTAGCTTTTATGAAACAAAATGGGAAGCCCATTTCGTATACAGAAGAGGATTCATTAACTTTTCGTTCAGCACAATTGGCATATGAAGCAGGTAACTTATCAACTGCATTGAAAGGGTATCAAAATTATCTTTCAAAATTTTCAGATGGGCAATATAGTTTAGAAGCTAATTATTTTATGGCAGAAATTTATTTGGCTAACAAAGAACCCCAAAACGCATTATCATATTATGCTGTTGTTGCAGCTAAAGCACCTAACATATATGCTGAAAGAAGTATACTGCAATGTGCCCGAATTGAATATTTTGATATGAAGGATTTTACAAAAGCAGCTAATTATTATCAACAACTTAAGTCTATTGCTACCCAGCAGGAAAATAAGTTAGAAGCTATGCGTGGTTTACTACGTTGTCAATATAAATTGCAAGAATGGAAAGCTGCAGTAGCCAATGCACAGGATATTTTACAAGAGAAAGGTGCAGCCGAAGATGACCGAATGATGGCTAATATGATTGTTGCCAAAAATTTTCAGGCCGATAGCGCTTTAACTGAGGCATCTAATGCTTATCAGCAAGTTATTAAGCTAGGTAAATCTGAATATAGTGCAGAGGCCCAATATCGTATTGCCCAAATATTATACTTACAAAATCAATTATCTACTGCTGAAAAAGCGGCTTTTGAAGTAATAAAAAAATATGGCTCATATGATTATTGGGTAACAGACAGCTATTTGTTGTTGGGTGATATATATTTTAAAGAGAATGATTTGTTTAATGCTGAAGCTACTTTTAAAAGCGTTGCAGAGAATGCCACAATTGATGAATTAAAGAATGTGGCTATACAAAAATTAGCTTTAGTACAAGCTGCCAAAAACAAATCTTCTAAAACTAATCAATAATATTTTTAATTTTTTTAATAATGACAAAAAAATATTTTATAAACATATGGGTTACACAGCTTGCTTTTTTTTGCATGCTGCAAACTGCTTTGGCTACTCATCATCATATTCTGCAAAAAAAAATCACAAAAAAAAGGCATGCTATAGCAACAAAAAATTTGGCTCATAAAACTAAAAATACCCATAGTGTAGTAACAAAATCAGTAATAAAAAAAACAACATTACAGAATACTGCAATGCCTATTACTGCATTGCAAGACACACTTACTCCAAAAGTTGTAGTTGTAACTTCTGTGTTTAAGCCTTCTTTGCGCAGTGCCGCTAAAATAAATTTAACAGCAGCAACAGCACCTACAGAAGTATCTGTTATACCTTTAATGTATAATGTGCCTGCACAAAATCTAACTTTTTCTTACCATCCTGTAGCAATTAAACCCTTGGCATTGATGATAGACACTGCATTGCATTGGAATAAAGACAGGTATATTAAGGTAGGTTATGGTAATTATGCAACACCTTATGCAGAGGTGGGTGTTTCCTTAGGCGATGGAACAAAATCTGCAATTTTATTGCATGGGAAATATACTTCATCAAAAGGTAATTTGCCTTATCAAAATTTTACAAAAGGAGATATAGATGGTAATGGGGTATTTGCGTTGCCGAATCAACAACAGTTAACTGGTAAAATTTATTTTAACAATAGTACTCAATATTTATACGGATTTACCGGCAATAATAATTTTACTAAAGAGCAGTTGCAACAGCAGTTTAATACAATTGGTGGTAATATAGGAATAGAAACCAACCAACCTAACGATTATGGCATTGCATATCACCCTGAAATTGGCTTTTCCTCATTTTTCGATAGTCATCAGGCCAATGAATTCAATGCAGTAATAAAAGTACCCATTAGCAAAACACTAGGTAAGCTGCTTAAATTTGAAGTTACTGGATTAGCAGATATTACCCATCTTCAAACACCCAATCAAACCATCAATAATAATCTGTTTTATGTTGCCCCTGCATTATCATTTAAGGTACCTAATGTACAGTTAAAAGCAGGCATTCAACCAAGTTGGGATAATAATGAATTCTCTTTATTACCCGATATTGCTCTTCAAGCCAACATTGCCGAAAATCAATTAATTGTTTTGGCAGGATGGCAAGGCTATTATAATAAGAATACTTACCAAAGTCTTGTTGCTTTTAATCCATTTATCGAACAGCCTTCTGCTTTATTCAATACAAAATTTACAGAACAGTATGCGGGAATAAAAGGTAATGCGGGAAAACATTTTGCATATTTGGCAAAAATTTCATTTCTTCAAATCAATCATCAGCCTTTATTTGCCAATGATACAGCAGCAGGAAAATCACAAAGTTTTGTAGTATTAGACGAACCCAAATTACAGGCTTTGCGTTTACATGGCGAAATTTCTTATACTGACCAGGAAAAATTTTCTTTTATAGCCGGAATGGATTATACAAAATACACCCAACAACAACTATATAATAAACCTTGGGGACTATTGCCTTTAGATATAACAGGCACTCTTCGTTATAAATTAACCCAAGATTTTTCACTAAAATCTGATTTGTTTTTGTGGGATGGTTCTCAGTACCGCGATCCGGTTACACTGGCTTCAAGAAAATTACCGGCCGCCATTGATATGAATGCCGGTGCAGAATTTGCTGTAAGTAAACATCTAAATTTATGGTTACAGTTCAATAATATTTTTAATAATAAATACCAACGATGGAACCAATATCAGGTTTTAGGTTTTAATGTTCTGGGAGGAATCGTATATTCGTTCCATTAATGTAAACAAATGAATGAACTTTTGTTTCCATATTTATTGGTACATCAGCGTTTGGGCATACCAGGCATTGGCTCATTTCTGTTGGTAAGAAATATCCCAAAAATTAATTGGGAACAAAAAATTGTACAGCCTCCTGAAGAACAGATTAGTTTTGTTGCTGAAACTATTGAAGCAGACCATTTTTTTTATAAAACAGTAGCACAGCAACTTAATATTTCTGAAGTAGCTGCCATTCAACAATTTACTGAATTTGCCTATCAATTAAGAGTACAATTACAAGAAGGCGGTGCGCTTATACCAAATATTGGTACATTGTTACTAAATCCTGATGGTGAAATAGTTTTTAGACCAATGGTACAAAATAATCCCTTTTTACAAAACGTATCTTTTCAACACATTCAACTAACTTCTACATCTAAAGCTTCTAGCGTAAAGCCAGTTTCAATTTTAGATAACCTTCCTGCTGCACAAAATTCAATGGCAACAACGGAAGAAGTATTTGTTGAAAATGAAAAAAGGGATAATTGGTGGATCTATGCCATTCTGTTAACTATAATTGGTTTAGGTGCCTTATTACTGGCTTTTTTGTAATTTTTAAAAGGAATGAATCAAAATATACATTATACTTTTTGCCCAATTTGTCATAGTAATTTTATACAGCCAATATTTTCTGCCAAGGACTATTCCGTTTCTAATGCAACTTTTTCAATATGGGAATGTCAGGATTGTAAAGGCCGATTTACCCAAGATATTCCCAGTGAATCAGCCATTGGTACCTATTATCAATCAGAAAATTATATTTCGCATAGTGATACAAAAAATGGCATTGTTAATAGACTGTACCATTGGGTACGAAGTATTACCTTACAGCAAAAACGAAAATTTATTACCCAAATTGGAACCGATGCAAATAAATCTATTTTAGATGTTGGTGCGGGTACAGGTGCATTTGCAAATACCATGCAGTTGGCAGGATGGAAGGTAACTGGCATTGAAGTTGATGCCGGTGCTCGGCAAATTGCAGCATCTAAATTCAATCTTCAGTTTTTCTTACCGAATTTTTTATACCAAATTCCTCCTGAAACATTTCAAATTATTACCCTTTGGCATGTGTTGGAGCATGTACATGATTTGCATGGTTATATGAAAATATTTCGACAATCATTGCAGCCTAATGGTAAATTAGTAATAGCCGTGCCCAATTATACATCTTACGATGCAAAATATTATCAGCAATATTGGGCAGCCTATGATGTGCCCCGCCATTTATACCATTTTTCACCGGATAGTATGGCCAATTTAGCTGCGCAACATGGTTTTGTTATTCAGCAATATCAATCCATGCCCTTCGATAGTTTTTATGTGGCTTTATTAAGTGAACAATACAAATCCGGGAAATCTAACTTTTTAAATGCAGGTTGGGTAGGTATTCGTTCTACTTTTAAAATGTGGCGGGATACAAAAAATTGTAGTTCTGTTATTTATGTTTTAGAAAAGATAAATTAAGTACTTATTTCATTTCTAAATGGCAATTAAACCTTTTTTATGGGTAATTTTGATGCCAGTTAAATTTTTCAGGAATCAAGATACATATTATGCAAATAAATTTTAACAAGTATAGCGATGGTTTAGTTCCAGCAGTTATTCAGGATTATAACACTTTGAAGGTATTAATGTTGGGCTTTATGAATGAAGCTGCATACCTGCAAACTGAACAAACAGGTAGGGTAACTTTTTACAGTAGAAGCAAGCAAAGACTATGGACAAAAGGTGAAGAGAGCGGCCATTTTTTAGATGTAAAAAGCATTGATAGCGATTGTGATAACGATACTTTACTGATTAAAGTGATACCACATGGCCCGGTTTGCCATACCGGAGCTGATACTTGTTGGAGTGAAAAAAATCATTCCAATAATTTTTTATTGTATTTAGAAGAAGTGATTCGATTGCGAAGTAAAGCATCTCCTGAGCAATCTTATGTGGCTAGGCTTATGCAAAAAGGAATTAATAAAGTAGCTCAAAAAGTAGGCGAGGAAGCTGTTGAAGTAGTTATTGAAGCCAAGGATAACAATGAAACTTTATTTTTAAACGAATCAGCTGATTTGTTGTTTCATTATTTAGTATTGTTGGCTGCAAAAAATTATTCATTAAATGATGTAATAAAAGTTTTACAGGAAAGGCATGCTAAATAATAAACATATTCTATATTTAAATATTATTCAAATACATTCAAAATAAAACGCAATCATGCAAAAATTAATTTTGTTACTGTTAGTACCATTTAGTGTTTTAGCACAATCCGGATTTGTAATAAAGGGCGATGTAAAAGGCTTGAAAGATAGTACATTGGTATTTTTAGTAAGTGGTGCTACCGGTAAATCTGTTGCAGAAGATTATTCCAAAAATGGAAAATTTACTTTAAAAGGTAATTTAGAGAATGCAGATATTTATCAACTCAATTTTATAGGTTACAATGAAACTGCCGAAGTATTTATGCAGAATAACCAGGTATTTGTAAATGGAGATGTTAAACATTTAAAAGATTTGGTGTTTTCAGGTTCTACACTTCAAAATGATTATGTGGATTATTTAAAAGGATTCAATCCACTAAAAGAAAAATTAGCTCAATTGGTTGCTGCCATTAATGCTGAAAAGCCTGGTGAAAAACGCGATTCACTAATTACCTCATTTGGTGTTTATAAAAACATGGTTATAAGCCAAGTAGATCATTTTATTAAACAAAAGCCTGCATCACAAGTAAGTGCATTTGTTGTATATGCTGTAAACCCGCTTTTTACCGGCCCTGATGAATTAGAAAATAAATATAATCAACTAGCTCCTGCTGCAAAAAACGGCTTCTATGGAAAATTAATTGAACAAACTATAGCTGCTTCAAAAGTAGGCGCTTTAGGAACCAAGGCAATTGATTTTACACAAAATGATACAGCTAATCAGCCTGTTTCATTAAATTCATTTAAAGGAAAATATGTGTTGGTAGATTTTTGGGCAAGTTGGTGTAGACCTTGTAGAATGGAAAATCCTAATGTAGTTGCTGTTTACAATCAATTTAAAAATAAAAATTTTACCATATTAGGCGTTTCATTAGATCAACAAAAAGATAATTGGTTAAAAGCCATTCATGATGATGGACTAACGTGGACTCATGTAAGCGATTTGCAATTTTGGAACAATGCAGTTGCACGGCTATATCATATTGAATCCATTCCGGACAATATATTGATTGACCCAAATGGCATCATTATTGCCCGAGGCTTACGAAGTGAACAATTAAAAGAAAAGCTAGAAGAGGTAATAAAATAATTTTTAAAACAAATAGGTGCTTCTTCTTATTTAAGAAGAAGCATTATTTTGAAGGCACAAAAATCTTTTTATAAAGTGTTTCATTAAATCCTACGGCCAATATATTGTTATGTTGTGTAATTACTGGTCTTTTTATAATACTTACTGATTTTTGCATTAACGAAATGGCTTTTGATTCCGATATAATAGATGCTTGAACACTTGCATCTAATTTTTTCCAAGTAGTACCTTGCTTATTTACCAAAACAGCCCATCCAACTTGTTGGCACCACTCCATTAAAAGAGTAGATGTAATTCCTTCTTTTTTTAAATTATGAAACTCAAAGGGTATTGCATGTTGTGATAGCCATGCTAATGCTTTTTTTACAGTATTGCAATTGGGAATACCATATACCTGATAGGACATACTGTTAAGGGTTAAACATTAAAAAATCGTTTACCAAGCCAACTCTTCTCGGCAGGTATAATCCATTTTTCCAGTAATTCTTTTTTTGTAGATACTAGATTATTAAAATAGGGTGTATGTTGATCAATTACTCCATTTTGTATTGCAGGTTCAATATGTGCATATGGTATCATTTTTATTTCATCCTTAACAAGAAATGCCAGCAATTGTCTGTTAAACAAATTAATATTCAATTTTTTTTCAATTTTTTTAATAGCATGTACACTGGTATCCAAACTACATCCGCTTACTGGTGTTTGGTCTTCATCTGCCATTAAAATAATGAAACTGTTTAATACCAAGTTGGCATATCCTTTAACAGGGGCACCATGACTATTCCATTCTGAGGTGAAAGATTGTAAAATTGGGTGTAATTCCGTTGCTTCTTTATTAGATAATATTCTATCAGATTGATAAATCCAGACTTTTGATTGTTCTGAGAAATTTTCAGGAAAAATGTCATTTAGGTTCATTATCATACTGCAAAATTATTATAAACCTAGCATAAGTTTAAGTACCAAGCTTCTTTTAATTTTCGGAAATATTAGGCCGGGTTAAATGTGCATAAAAAAAGCCGCCAATTATAGCTGCGATAATCTTGAAAATTAGGTTTTCTGTTGCAAAAAGCTTGGTTAAATTTAATTCATGCATCAACCCATCATACATAGCATCAAGCACTAATAATACTAAGAAAAGGAGTATAGTAGCTAAGAAAAAGCGTTTCCAATAGAAAAATATTTTCATGTATTAAAAATAGGGAGTATGTAACATTATAAATAAATTCACTCAGTCATTGATTGTTCAATTAATTCTGCAATATCTAGCACCAATATTTCTGTTTCTTTTTCTTTATTTTTTATGCCATCAGTCATCATGGTATTACAAAATGGGCAAGCAGCAGCAATAATGTTAGCTTGGGTTTGCAAAGCTTCTTCTGTTCGTTCAATGTTTATGCGTTTATTTCCGGGTTCATCTTCTTTAAACATTTGAGCTCCTCCTGCTCCGCAGCACAATCCTTTACTACCGCATCTTTTCATTTCAGTTAAAGTAGCATCTAATGCTTCTAAGACCTTCCTAGGTGCTTCATATATTCCATTGGCTCGACCTAAGTAACAACTATCATGGTAAGTGATTTTTTGGCCTTTAAAAGGTCCATTCTCTTTCATAATAATTTTTCCTTCATCAATTAATTGTTGCAGAAAAACTGTATGATGAATAACTTCATAGTTTCCCCCTAATTCAGGGTATTCATTTTTTAATATATTAAAGCAATGCGGGCAGGCAGTAACTATTTTTTTAATACCGTAGCCATTTAATATTTGAATGTTGTTGTAAGCCATCATTTGAAATAAAAATTCATTTCCTGCACGTCGGGCGGGGTCTCCTGTACAAGCTTCCTCTTTACCCAAAATTGCATATTGAATATTGAGTTTATTTAAAATTGCGGCAAATGCACGAGTAATTTTTTGTGCACGAACATCAAAACTTCCTGAGCATCCTACCCAAAATAATATTTCCGGTTGTAT
>JAGWPI010000091.1 GCA_028877005.1 Bacteroidota bacterium
CAACCATTATTTTGTTGCGGTGAGCCCTTGGCTATTAGAGAAGCCAATACGCAAAATGATTTTGTAGTACAACAATTACAAGAGTCATTATTTCACCTAACATCCGAACAAATACAGCAAGTTGTGATTGCATATGAACCAATATGGGCAATTGGTACAGGAAAAACAGCCACTACTGCTCAAGCACAAGAAATGCATGCTTTTATACGCGGGCAAATTGAACAAAAGTATGGACATCATATTGCGCAATCTATTTCCATATTATATGGCGGCAGTGTAAAAGCTGCTAATGCAAAAGATTTATTTTCTCAACCCGATGTAGATGGTGGGTTAGTAGGTGGTGCCTCTTTACAAGCCAATGAATTTATTGCAATTATTCAAGCATTAGATTAAACCAAAATGCCCATTAAAAGAACCAAAGCCATGCAACCACTTTCAAGGCAGCATCATAACGGATTGTTGTTTTGTTTATTATTAAAAAAAGGAGTGGCTAAGCAAGCATCGGTTAAAATTATTAGTGATTTTGGCATTCAATTTTGGCAAAATGAATTACAATACCATTTTCATTTAGAAGAAATGTATTTAATAGATTTAGGAAATACCTATCCGGTATTAGTAAATGGTTTACAAAAAATGATGTATGAACATGGTATTATTCATACTTATTTTAAAAAAATGGGTATTCATATCACTTATGAAGAAATAACTCAATTAAGTGAATTATTGGAAAAACATATTCGGTTTGAGGAACGAATTTTATTCCCACATATTGAAAGTATTATTAGCAGTGATGCTTTACAAAGAATTGGTAAGGCAGTGCAAGATGAACAAAATCATAATTGCATGCAATATCCAATAAGGTTTTGGGAATAAATTAAAAGCTAACAGAAAGGGTAGCTGGCTCAAAATCATTTAATTTATCTAAATATAAAATAGTGGTTAACCCATCGGATGAAGGATGATACATAGGTTTAAATTTTGCACCATATACTAATTCACGATAGGTATATGAAGTGCGGGACACGACTGTGGAAGAAAAGCTTTCATCAAATCCCTCCAAAAAAAATAAAAACTCAGTTTCCGCAGCGGCAATATCTTCTCGCTTTAAGCCAAAAAGTGGGCTGTCTTGTTCAATAGGATGCACTAATGTCCAATTAGACATTAGTGTAGATGCTTTAGAAATATCTAAACGAGCGCTAAAAAATTTTGTTTTTATTATATCATCCTCTGCTACTTTCATCGCAACAGTTAATCTTGCTTCTACATTAACCAAATAATTTTTGGTATAAGGTACCAGCCTAATCATTAAAGCAACGCCATCTTTAAATGGTGCTATAATGGCATTGTGACTATACTGAATGTAGGCTTTAGGCCTGGCAAAACGGCCATACATTAACCCTGTTGCAATAGCAAAACTTAATAATCCGAATAATGCTTCTAAGGAAGCCACAAAACTGGCAATAAATCCCAATGGGCTAATTCTGCCATAGCCAACCGTAGTAAAGGTTTGCGCACTAAAGAAAAAAGCCTCTCCAAATCTTTCAGCAGCTGAATTGGTTTGAATACCTCCTAAATGGTTCAATCCAATCCATAAATAAATGCCTGCAAAGAAAATATTAATGGAAATAAAAAATAATACTATGATAAGTAAGAAGCGCCATAACGACATTGAAAGGAGTGTATGATACACATTTAATTTTTCAAAAAAACCCATGCCTTTTACATGAATATTGGGCGATCCATCTCTATTCAAAAAACGTCCACCTACCAAATTGCTTACAGCACTTAAGCCGGTTTCATTTTCGTTTTTTGCTTTTTTATTGATATGTTTTAAAAATGGCACTCTAAATAATATGTTTACATGTTCGAAAATAAAGTATTTTAATGGGAATATTCATGGTTGTATAAGCCATGCTATATTTGAATGCCCCTAAATGACAATTAAATTTTTACTTTGATTGGATTTATGCAAACGATACTTAAGAAAAATATACAACAACAAATTTTAGCACGTAGCTTATACATGAGCAGTATACTGTTGATAAATATTGCACTTGCGCGTTTTACAAATGCTGCTGCAACCGGCTCATTGTTTTATGCAATGGCCTTATTCACGCTCATTGTTTTATTAGGTGGCATTAGTTTAGAAAGCGCTTTAGGATATTTTTATGCAGGAAAAAAAATGAGTGTTCAGCAACTCATTAAAATAGCTTTCTTTCAAATTGGTATTGTAATTATTCTAATATATAGTGTACAATTGTTTTTCCCCTCTTGGTTTACTTTGCTAAGCAGCGGCTTTACACAAGGCTTGTATATTTTTGTAATTGGAACCTTGCTGTCTAATTATTTTTTGGCTGTATTGTATGCCGATAAACAATACTTAAGTTCCAATATTATACAAACAGCTTTAAATCTATTATTATTAGTGGTACTATGGTTTCAACACAAACATTTTAATGACAATAACCTATTATTTCAAACCTATTTTTATTTCATCCTTCTAAATGGCATCTTAATATTTACCCTTTTTGTGTATAAGAGCCGTAAAACCAAGATGACTATAAAAAACGTTCAATTATCGCATATTTACCGCTATGCTTTCCAGGCTTTATGGGCTAATGTTTTATTTTTTTTGGTATATCGTTTAGATTATTGGTTTGTACATCAGTACACTTCTGCTAATGCTTCTGGTAACTATATTCAAGCAGCTAAATTGGCTCAATTAATTATTTTAATTCCACAATTTGTAGCCCCGGTAATTTTTAATTCGGTTGCAGCTAATTCATCTTCTCATCAAATACATGTAGTTATTATAGCACTTATGAAGCTACTACTGTTATTAAGTATACTATTGCTGACTATACTCCTAATAAGTGGACAATATATCTTTACCCAATTGCTAGGCAATAGTTTTAATCATTTGCACTACATTCTTTTGCTATTATTGCCGGGATTATTTTTTTTATCTTGTTTAAATCTTTTATCAGCCTATTTTGCAGGAATCAATCGTATTCGTATTAACATGATTGGTGCTGGACTTGCAGCAATTGTTACATGTATTGGCAATATTTGTATAATCCCCTTTTATTCTATTTATTGGGCAGCATGCATTAGTAGTTTGTCATATATTACTGCATCAGTTTGGGCCATCTATCATTATCGAAAACTGAATCCTAGTATTTCATTGGTGCTGTTTAAACTGTACCCATCAGATTGGAAAACTATCTGTTCATTATTTTACATTAAAAATGTATGATATGCGTTTGTTGTGGTTAGCGAGTTGGTATCCGGATGAATACGAACCCCAGAATGGCGATTTTATTCAACGCAATGCACAAGCCGTTGCTAAGCAATTACCATTGGTTGTTGTGCATGTAGTTCAGGCAGGCACTCATGTCACCACCAAGCAATTATTAACCATTCAACACAAAAATGGTGTAGAAGAATGGATTGCCTCCTTTCATTATACCCCAACACCTATTAAGTTACTGAATACTTTTTTATATCAGTTTGCCTACCATAAATGCTATATAGCAATCTTAAAAAAATATGTAAAAACTTATGGTATTCCTAATATTGTACATGTACATGCACCCTTTAGGGCGGGTATCATTGCACGTAAATGGTGTAAAAAATATGCTATTCCCTACATTGTTTCTGAACATGCATCAATGTATGCTGATACTGCTATCGATCATTTTAGCGGAAAATCTTTTTGGTTTAAAACTGCTGTTAAGCGGGTATTACAAGATGCTGCAATGGTTACCAATGTTTCTGACACGATAGCTACCCAAATTAGAGCCATTTTTTCCTTACAACGAGTTATCGTAATTCCTAATTTGGTGAATATAGATCATTTTTATTACATGCCTTCTACCCAATCTTCCTTTACTTTTTTACATGTTTCTTCTTTTCTTCCTCAAAAGAATATTTTTGGATTACTGAATGCGTTTAAGCAGTTAAACTCCTTACATCTACAATGGAAATTAGTTTTGATAGGGCCGGTTCCAAATACAGTAGAAGAGAGGATTCATGCCCTACAATTGTCTAATTATGTTGAATGCATTGGATTACTGAAGCACGATAAAGTAGCTCATTACATGCAAAAAGCTAATGCACTGGTTTTATTTAGCTGGCAGGAAAATGCGCCTTGTGTAATTGTAGAAGGGCTCTGTTGTGGATTACCGGTTATAACAGCAAGGGCAGGAGGAGCAGCTGATTTTATACATACCGGTAATGGGTTAGTTGTAGAACCCGGTGATGAATTGGCTTTAACTAAAGCTTGTATACACGTAATGCAATATTATGGACAGTATAATCGTAAAGAAATTGCAAAAGATGCTACAAAAAAATTTGCTAGCAATATTATTGCGCAACAAATAACCAACTTGTATACAGTATTGCTATCGGGAAATGCTTAAAATATAAGCAAAAATTCCCCACTGCCGTGTATTTGAATGCTATACTTATATCTTTGCATTTGTATGAAAAATATTAGGAACTTTTGCATTATTGCACATATTGACCACGGTAAGAGCACCTTGGCAGATCGTTTATTAGAAGAAACCAAAACCATAGGCTCCAGAGATATGATGGATCAGGTATTGGATGATATGGATTTGGAACGGGAAAAAGGCATTACTATTAAAAGTCATGCCATCCAAATTAATTATCCCTATAAAGGAGAAGAATATATTTTAAACCTGATTGATACACCCGGGCATGTTGATTTTAGTTATGAAGTAAGCCGAGCTTTAGCTGCTTGTGAGGGGGCATTATTATTGGTGGATGCATCGCAGGGCATTCAGGCCCAAACCATTAGCAACCTGTATCTAGCTATTGATAATGATTTAGAAATCATTCCGGTAATCAATAAAATAGATATGGATGGGGCCATGATTCCGGAAGTTACGGACCAAATAGTAGATTTAATTGGTTGTAAACCCGAAGAAATTTTATTGGCCAGCGGAAAATCAGGTATAGGGATTACTGAAATTTTACAAGCCATAATAGAACGAATTCCTGCGCCAAAAGGTGATGTAAATGCTCCTTTACAGGCACTTATTTTTGATAGTGTTTTCAATAGTTTTAGAGGTATTATTGTATACTTCAGAATTATGAATGGCACACTTAGAAAAGGAGATAAAATTCAATTTGTTTCAACTGGTCAAGATTATTTTGCAGATGAAGTAGGGGTTCTAAAATTAACCATGACACCCAAAGATGAACTACGTGCCGGCGATGTAGGTTATATTATCACAGGAATTAAAAATGCCAAGGAAGTAAAAGTAGGTGATACCATTACATTAGCTGCCAATCCAGGTGCCATGATTCAGGGTTTTGAAGAAGTAAAACCCATGGTTTTTGCGGGTATCTACCCTGTAAATACAGATGATTTTGAGGAGTTGCGCGAATGCATGGATAAATTGCAATTAAATGATGCCTCATTAACCTTTGAATTAGAAACTTCTAAAGCCTTAGGTTTTGGTTTTCGATGCGGATTTTTGGGATTACTGCATATGGAAATTATTCAGGAACGTTTAGAACGAGAATTTAATCAAACAGTTATTACTACTGTACCCAACGTTAGTTTTCATGCCTACACTTCTAAAGGCGATAAAATTATTGTGAATAATCCTTATGAAATGCCCGATCCAACGCGTTTAGACAGGATTGAAGA
Source organism: Bacteroidota bacterium (assembly GCA_028877005.1). Taxonomy (GTDB): domain Bacteria; phylum Bacteroidota; class Bacteroidia; order Chitinophagales; family Chitinophagaceae; genus Hydrotalea. The sequence goes on from JAGWPI010000091.1 coordinate 5,681, forward strand.
ACCATTCATCAAAGCCCAAATTATTACCCTACCCGATTATATTGGTAATATTATGACACTATGTTTGGGTAAAAGAGGTATCCTTATCAATCAATCCTATTTAACCCCTACAAGGGTTGAACTAATTTTTGAAATGCCTTTAACTGAAATTGTATTTGATTTTTATGATAAATTAAAAAGCACTACTAGAGGATATGCTTCATTCGACTATTCACCAATTGGCTACCGTGAAGCAGATATTGTTAAAATGGATATTTTATTAAATAGTGATAAAGTAGATGCACTGAGTGCCTTAATTCATAGAAGCCGGGCACATGATTTTGGCCGAAAACTATGTGAAAAATTGAAAGAATTATTGCCTCGTCAGCAATTTCAAATTGCTATACAAGCGGCCATTGGAGCCAAAGTTATTGCTCGGGAAACTATTTCTGCTATGCGAAAAGATGTAACCGCCAAATGTTATGGTGGCGATATTAGCCGTAAACGCAAACTATTAGAAAAACAAAAAGAAGGTAAAAAACGGATGCGACAAATTGGTAATGTAGAGGTACCACAAGAAGCTTTCTTAGCTGTACTTAAGTTGGATTAATACTATTTATTATTTTTTTTAATTTACAAAAAAGGCCTTCACTACATCAAATATGAAGGCTTTTTCTATAAATTTTTAAAATGAAGCTGATACACCAATATAATTGTGCGGCGTTATGCTTTTAAGTTCTTTTTTTAGATCTGCATTAATTTTTAACCCATCAATAAATTGATGCAAGGTTTGTTGCGTAATACCTTCTTTACCTCTCGTTAAATCTTTAAGCGCTTCATATGGATTGGGGTAATTCTCTCTTCGTAAAATAGTTTGAATAGCTTCTGCAACCACTGCCCAGTTATTATTTAAATCGTTTTGCAATGCCGCCTCATTTAAAACCAATTTACTTAAGCCTTTGGAAATAGATTGTAAAGCAATAAATGTATGTGCTACCGGAATACCCAAATTACGAAGAACTGTTGAATCTGTTAAATCGCGCTGCAATCTTGAAATGGGGAGTTTTGCAGCAATATGCGAAGCGATAGCATTGGCCATTCCCAAATTGCCTTCTGCATTTTCAAAATCTATCGGATTTACTTTATGTGGCATTGCCGATGAACCCACTTCACCTTGCTTCGTTTTCTGTTTAAAATAATCCTGACTAATGTAAGTCCAAATATCCCTGCACAGATCAAGTAAAATTGTATTAATACGTTGCATAGCATCTAAATGTGCGGCCAAATTATCGTAATGTTCAATCTGAGTAGTAAATTGTTGCCGTTGTAATCCTAATTTTCTTTCAACAAATTCATTGCCTAATTGTACCCAGTTTTTCTTCGGAAAAGCTACTACATGTGCGTTAAAATTGCCGGTAGCACCTCCAAATTTTGCAGAAAATGGAATAGCACTGAATAAAGCAATTTGTTGTTCAAGTCTTTCAGCAAAAACCATCAACTCTTTTCCTAATACAGTTGGCGATGCAGGTTGGCCATGGGTGCGGGCTAACATGGGTACTTTTTTCCATTGTTTGGCTAATGTAACAATGTGTTGTTTCAAATTTACTATAGCAGGCAAATATTCTAACTCCATACATTCTTTCCAACTTAATGGGATAGCAGTATTATTAACATCTTGTGAGGTTAATCCAAAATGCACCCATTCTTTATAAGCATTGCCGCCCGCTTTTTCAATTTGTTCTTTTAAAAAATATTCAACCGCTTTCACATCATGGTTAGTAATAGCTTCCATTTCTTTAATATGCTGAGCATCGGCCATGCTAAATTGATTGGCTATTTCTGTTAGCTTTCTGTTTAAAGAGATGGGTAGTTTAAAAAATTTTTTTTCAGACAAAAAAAGAAAATAGGCAATCTCAACCCTAACTCTATATTTCATCAATGCATATTCAGAAAAATAAATATCTAAATGTGCGGTTTGTTTCCTGTACCGGCCATCAATTGGCGAAAGAGCAGTTAAGGTTGTTAGTTCCATGATCATAATTTTTTTGTATCAATACAGATTTTTCTACATCTTTTTTGTTGAAAAAATACCGATAAAATAGATTTCTTTAATAACATAAACCATCAAAACCGGCTATTTTTCTTTTCTTTGCTTGCAAAAGTAAAAGAATTGGACAAGAGAATACGTGTTGGTGCTGTAAGTTATTTAAATACAAAGCCTTTGTTGTTTGGGGTTACAAAAGATGCAACACTTATAGCACAAATAGAGTTGATAGAAGATTATCCTGCCCGAATAGCAGAAATGCTGTTAAAAAATGAAATTGATGTAGGATTAATTCCCATAGCTGTATTAACCAAAATGAAAGAATCTTATATTGTTACTGATTTTTGTATTGGTGCTGAAGGAGAAGTAGCTTCTGTTTGTCTTTTTAGCGAACGGCCTATGGAGGAAATTACCCATGTATTATTAGATTATCAAAGCCGCACATCAGTTCAATTAGCAAAAGTTTTGCTAAAGCATTATTGGAAGAAGGAAGTAATTTTTATTGATGGTGGAATTGATTTTCGTAATCAGATTATTGGTACTACAGCCGGTGTAGTTATTGGTGATAGGGCATTAGAACAGCGAAAAATTTCACCATATATATATGATTTAGCGGGGTGCTGGAAGAATATGACGGGTTTACCTTTTGTTTTTGCAGCATGGATTGCCAACAAAAAATTAGATAACGATTTTCTTATAGCTTTTAACAAAGCTAATGCATATGGTATTGAACATATTGATGAGGTTTTGGAAAACCTTCATTTTCCTGTGTATGACTTGCATACTTACTATACCACCAATATTAGTTATCAATTAACCTCAGAAAAACGGAAAGGATTACAACAATTTCTATCTTTACTCAACACTGTTTAATTAAAATACTAATGTCTGCCATATCTATTGTTACCATTTGTTTCAATGATTTAACGGCATTGCAAAAAACATGCGCTAGTGTAGATATGCAAACAAATTCCCCCGAAGTACATTGGATTATTAATGGCTCTAACACCCCTTACATACAACAATGGTTGGAAAATACGTCACAACCAAATTACCGAAAGTGTATAAACGAACCTGATAAAGGTATAGCTGATGCGTTTAATAAAGGTATTCAATTAATCAACGATGGTTTTATTCATTTACTAAATGCCGGTGATGTGTATGTACATGAAAATGTTCTTTTAGAATTACATCAATTTTCACTGGCCAATTCAGCTATTCATTGGATAAGTGGTAAAATTAAATTAAAACGAGGCGGACGATGGGTTACCGTTG
>JAGWPI010000092.1 GCA_028877005.1 Bacteroidota bacterium
CCTACTTTTCTTACCTCGTCTTTAAATAAAAACTTAAGTGGTTCTACTAATTCTAATTTCATATAATCTGGCAATCCACCCACGTTGTGATGTGATTTTATGGTTTGTGAGGGCCCGTGCACACTAATGCTTTCAATTACATCAGGATAAATTGTACCTTGTCCAAGCATACTTATATCATTCATTTGCTTGGCTTCTCTGTCAAAAATTTCAATAAAAGTATTGCCAATTATCTTTCTTTTTTCTTCAGGATCTATTTTACCTGCTAATTTGGTGTAAAAATGTTCCTTTGCATCAATACCTTTAACATTTAGCTGTAATAATCGGTATGTATCTAATACTTGCTTGTATTCATTCTTTCTCAATACACCGTTATCAACAAAAAGGCAGTACAAATTTGAACCTATTGCTTTGCTAATTAAGGTTGCGGCAACGGTACTGTCTACACCGCCACTTAATGCCATAATTACTTTTTTATTACCAATTTTAATTTTTAAATCTGCAATGGTTTCTTGAATAAAGTTAGCTGGAGTCCAGTTTTGGCTACATGCACAAATTTCTACTAAAAAATTTTTAATAATGGTTTTACCTTCAGTAGAATGATATACTTCGGGATGAAATTGTAAACCATACAAATCCTTATGTTTACTGCTCTGTTGTTTAAATGCTGCTACAGGGATACTTTCTGTAGTGGCTAATATTTCAAATGTTTTTGGGAGCTGTTGTATTGAGTCACTATGGCTCATCCAAACCTGCGATTGTGGTGGCACATTTTTAAAAAGTGCATCATTTTTTTGCAATTGTAAAGTTGCTCTTCCATATTCTCTTTTATTACTTTTATTCACAATGCCGCCATAAGTTTTTGCGGTTAATTGTGCACCATAACAAATACCTAAAATAGGTAATTGTTCATTAAACTGTGCAATTGGAACTATTGGAGCATTTACATCATTTACACTAAAAGGTGATCCACTTAAAATAATACCTTTAATATGATTAGTAATTGAAAAAGATTGGTGAAAGGGTATAATTTCGCAATATACATTGGCCTCTCTTACCGCTCTTGCAATTAGCTGCGTGTACTGGCTTCCAAAATCGAGAATAATAATCTTTTCTGTCATATGGCGAAGGTAACCTAAAATGCGATTTTAAAATGGTTAATAGGGTAATTATTCTGTTGTAAACTTTATCAGATTTTTTATCCACTCTTCCTTTTTTGACGCCATTGTTATTTTTTTATTCTACTAAAGCATTTTTTTACTTTACTTTAAACGTTGGTAAAAGGATTTATCATTTATACCTTAAATATTTTACTTACTTAAAATTACAAGCTTATATGAATTTTAAATTATACTCAATCTTTATTTGCAGCCTTTTCTTTTTGGTATCATGCAATGGTATATTTTCAGAAAAAATTACGGGTAATGGCATAATTACTTCACAACAAAGAAATATATCAGCGGTAAAATCTATTAAAACTATGGGCGATTTTGATGTAATTGTTGGGCAGGATTTACCGGAAGGTTTAACTATCCAAGCAGATGAAAATGTGATGCCTTATATTGTTACTGAAGTAGATAATGACGGCACTTTAAAAATTAGGGTAAAAAATCATTTTCGTTTAGATACACAAACGAGAATACAAGTAAAAGTTCAGGTTGAAAATATTGAAGGATTATATATAGCAGGTTCTGGCAATATTACCGGCATTGATAAGTTTACCGGAAGTAATGAATTACATGCTGAAATTGCTGGAAGTGGTCATATACAATTATCGGTAAACACACCTAAAATATATTCAAAAATTGCCGGAACAGGAACTATTCAGTTACAGGGTGAAACAAAGGATGAAGTTATATCCATAGCCGGAAATGGCGTTATTAAATGTGCCAATTTAAAAGCAGAAAACGTAAAAATTAAAATTGCCGGAAGTGGCGATGTATATGTATTTTCAGCCAATCAATTAGATATATCCATTGCCGGAAGTGGTTCAGTTTATTATACCGGTAATCCATCCATAACACAACATATTGCCGGAAGTGGTAATATAAAAAAGGTGGATTAATTGATATTCCATAACCAATATATTTGTTCTAAAAGGCTAAAATAGTTTTAGACTATAATGGTTGTTTTATTTTAAGTACACATTTTTTTGATCAATTTTAAAATATGAAGGGAAATGAAATGGCTAATTATTGATGATTTTAAACTAAAAATTTGGCAATAAATGAGTTTTGTGATGTGTTGGAAAACTTTTTTCATTACTTTGCTGTGTTAATACATAAAAAATAATGGAAAAAAACTACAGAATACTTTTAGCGGAAGATGAACCAAAGTTAGGTCAGGTAATTCAGGAAGAGTTAACTAGGCTCGATTTTCGGGTTGATTTGGCCTACGATGGCCTAGTTGCTGAAAAGCTTTTTGCCGAACATAATTATGCTTTGATTTTGTTGGATATTAATCTTCCTTATAAGAATGGTTTTGCACTTTGTAAGCAATTTAGGGAAACCAACAAAAAAGTACCTATTATTATGCTTACTGCACTAGGCGAAATACAAGACAAAATGGATGCCTTTAATTTGGGTGCAGATGATTACATTGTAAAACCTTTTCATTTTGACGAGTTGAATGCTCGGATAAAAGTAGCTTTAAAACATGCAGAAACTACAGAAGAAGTTTTTGAAAATATAGAAGTAGGTGATTTAACCATTGATTTCTCTACTAAAATGGTTACCAGAGCAGGAATCGAAATTCCATTAACAGCCAAAGAATTTTCACTATTGGCTTTATTGGCACGAAATAGGGGTAAAGTAATATCCAAACAGCAAATTCTTGAAAAAGTTTGGGATTTAAGTTTTGATACTGGCACCAATACCATTGAAGTGTATATTAGTTTTTTACGTAATAAAATTGATAAACCTTTTAATGACAAGCTAATTCATACAAAACCGGGATTTGGATATTATATTAAATAAAGTTGGTTAATACATGAGTTTAAGATTAAGATTTGCACTTCTTTTTACCATTTTTGTAGCTATTGTCTTACTCATTTCCTCTATTACTATTTATATACTTTACTTTAATTATCGCCAAGCAGATTTTTTTGAATTGGTAAAAAGTGAGGGTTTAGAGTTCTATGATTTTGTTACACAAATTGCTACACCTAAAAACAAAATACCTACCCAAAAAGTACAAATGCTTCACGAAACTATACTTTGGGATGAGGCATTGGTATTACTTGACTCTACAGGAAAAATAATCGATAAAATTCCCGATACATTAAAAACATCTTACACATCTACTTTTTTAAAACATATCAAAAAAGTAGGCGAGCATCGTTATCAAGAAAGTAATCGACAATATGTAGCTATTTATATGCCGCAAACACATCACTACATTATTGCTTCAGGTGTTGATGTGGTTGGGATAAATAAATTGGCCGATCTACGATTAATTTTAACTTCTGTTTTTTTAGGAGGGCTACTAATAACAGCCATTTTTTCTTTCTTTTTTGTTAATGGGGCTTTAAAACCATTGCGTTTACTTAGTGTACAAATGAAGTACACTACTGAACAAAATTTAAATAAGCGGCTTCCAGAAAGAAAAACACACGATGAGCTTTGGCAGATAGCACAAAATTTTAATGAAATGCTCAGCAGATTAAACAAGGCCTTCGAGAATCAAAAGAGTTTTGTGCATCATGCTTCACATGAGCTACGAACCCCACTGGCTAGTATGCTTTCACAAACCGAATCGGCACTAAATAAGCAATTATCGGTTTCAGAATATATGCAGATATTAACATCTTTAAAAGAAGATGAATTAAATATTATTGAGTTAACAAATGCCTTGCTATTATTGGCTCAGTATGAAAAATTAGAAGCGAATAATACTTGGCCATTAGTGCGTATAGATGAATTGATTTACGAAACCATGGCTAATGTTCAAAAAATGATTCCTGATGCTTCTGTGCATTTTCAGTTTTCTTCACTTCCCAGTAATGAAGCAGACATTATGGTACGTGGTAATGAAGCGTTGCTAAAAGTAGCCATGTTTAATTTAATTAAGAATGGCATCAACTATTCATCCAATAGAAAAGTCGATATTACCATCAATATTGAGCAATCGGCAATGAAAATTAAGTTCGAAAATAATGGTACAGTTTTAACAGATGAAGAAGCCAATAATATTATTGTTCCTTTTTTCAGGGGTGCAAATGTTCAAAAAATAAAGGGCTATGGCTTAGGGTTATCTATTGTGTACCGCGTTTTACAATTGCACCATGGTTATTTACAATATGCAGCTGTTAATGCATCTATCAACCAATTTACTATTGTACTTCCTAAAGTATAAAACCTATATAAAATAGTATAGCCTTCATGTACATGAAGGCTATACTAATGTTATTCAAAAATTTATTTCCAATCAATCTAAAGTATACAAAAACTATGCAGTAGCAGTAGCTGTTTTTTTAGATAATTTACTTTTTAAGTTGGCTGCCTTGTTTTTATGGATAATTCCTCTTTTAGCTAATTTGTCAATCATAGAAATAACATCTGGCAGTTTGCCTGTATACTCAGTTTCTTCTTTAGAGGCTTTTAATGCACGAATGGCATTACGTGTGGTTTTACCGTAATACTTATTTCTTTCTCTGCGTTTGGCTGCTTGCCTGGTATCTTTTTTTGTAGCTTTATGATTTGCCATTGTATCCTTTTTTAAGGACGGCAAAG
>JAGWPI010000093.1 GCA_028877005.1 Bacteroidota bacterium
ATGTAATTACTCTACCATCCATAATTTCAGAAACTAAGGTAGCGGGTGATGCTAATAGAATATCTTTAATACGTATATCGTCCAGTAATTCTCCATTTTGATTAATAACATATATTACATCAATGGTTTCGCTATTCTTTGCATATTTTCTAATGGTAGCAAACACTTCCTCTATGCTATTGTGTTCATATACATATACATAGTCAGGCGTCATTAATCTTCCTACTGAATCTTCCGGATATCCTAAAAGAGACAAAGTTATTTTTCTCTCTTCCTGATTCAATAATTTTATTAAGTCTCGAATAGTGGCATTAGGTAATTCGGAAAGAAATGCAGTTCTATCATCAGGGGGCAATTCATTAAGTAATTCTGCTGTTTTTGATACAGGAAGTGTTTTAACAATATCTTTTTGTTGTGTAATGTCTAAAATTTTGAAAACATGTATCGCCCTATGCATAGACATGTTAGCAAGAATGATGGCTTCATGCTCCGGATATTGATTCACTAATTCAACTACATCAGTAATGTGAAGGTTATTTAGAAAAAAAGATAAAGCCTCTTTATTATCTGATTGCAGATATTGCAGAAATTGTTCTTCTTTCGAAATATTTTTTTGTAAAATCGAAGCCATGTTGCAATTTAAGTGATAAAATGAGGATCAAAAAATTTGGAATACTGAATTCAACTAACTTCGTTTATTTTATAATTTAAATATGATTTTACCTGATTTAGTTATTGCACCCTCACCGAAAGGTGGGAGAGGTGTATATACAACAAAAACAATTGACTCTGGAATAATAATTGAAATTTCTCCTGTTATAATATTAAGCAAACAGGAAAGATTAATTGTAGAGCAAACATTATTATATAATTATATTTTTGAATGGGGATTATCTAGAAAAAAAGCGGCTTTGGGATTGGGTTATCTCTCTTTATATAATCATGATTATAATGCAAATGCAGATTATACCATGGATTTTGATAATGCGCTCATGACAATAACTACAGTAAGAAAAATTAAGAAGGGGAATGAAATTTTTATTAATTACAATGCACACCCTACTGACACTACTAAAATTTGGTTTAATGCAAAATAATTGAAAAAAATTGGGGTTGTAAAAATACAACCCCGTAATTCACCAAAACCCAACTATAAAAAAATTACCAATATTGATAACCAATTAATCTAGCTAATTCAACTTTTGCTAAACATAATTGGTATTCGTATTGTAATCTGGTTAAAGCAGCTCTTTGTACATTGGTGCTGGCGTTGGTTAATTCTAAATTAGTACCAGTGCCATTTATAAAGCGAGATGCCGCTAACTGTTCGGCATATTTGGCTTCTTCTATTTGCCCATTGGTATTTTTTATACGCTCCATATTACTCTTAATATCTGTCAATGCTTGCTGAATGTCTTTTTTGTAATTATTATTTAGAGTTTCTTGAGCTAACTCATTTTGTTTTACAATATTTTGAGCCAGTTTAACTTGTTGTTTTGTTTTACCGCCATTATAAATTGGAATGGTAATGCCTATGCCGGCTAAATAGTTAAAGCGCGGATTTTCTACTTCCGGAACATATCCATTCTTATAACCTGCTGCTGCTTGAAGGCCAACAACCGGTTTATTAGAAAGTTTAGCTATGTTTACATCACTTAAAGCTTCTTTTATTTTATCTTTCATAATAACAAAATCCATATTACTTGCTTGCGCTATAGTAATTAAATCATCAATATTATTAGTTGCAGTTAAGTCAAAATCGAAGTTAGTACCAGATTCAAAACTAATGCCGGTGGTATATGATAATAGGGTGAGCTGCTTTTGGATAGTGTTTTGTAAATCAACTTTTCTATTCTCTTCATTATCAATTGCTGCCTGTATATTTAATACATCTATTTTAAGTGCATCGCCATTTTGTAACTTTGCTATTACAATTTTCTTGTTATCAGATAAAAATTTAATGACACTATCTTGAATAGCAATGGCCTTTTTGAGATAAACTAAATTATAATAGATTGTGGATACTTGATAAGCCAATTGGGATTTTACGTTTGTTAAGTTATGCGTAGCAGTTTGTAATTCATCTTTCGATTTTTCAATGTTTGCTTTCAATCTGCCAAAATCAAATAAAGCGTATTGCGCATTTACACTTGCATTTACACTATTTACAGGTGCAAATTGAAAATCGGTACCACCTAATGGGATAGTAATTTTAGGTTGTATATATGCATAACTGGCATTGCCTGTTATTTCAGGCATATTATTTAATTTGGTTAATTCTAATTTTTGTTGGGCTATGGTAATAGTATTATTTACCTCTTTAACTTTTGGATAGTAGGTAAAAGACTGATTGATAAGGTTTTTCAATTCAGTATTTACCTGTACCTGAGCAGAACTGTAAAAAGATAATAGCGTAAGTAATATTAAAAAATTATATTTTTTCATCTTCCGATTTTTTTACTGATATTATATACTCAATGTTATATATACATATTAATGTGCTTCACTTGCAGCCTTCATCATAGCTGCCTTCTCTGCATCACTTTGTTTTTTTACTCTTAAAAATACTACCAATGGGATGACCAAGATAAAAAATATAGCCACTAATCTAAATGTATCCAAATAGGCCAAATAATAAGATTGTCTCTCAACAGAAGCATTAATAAAACCATAAGCTTGGTGTGTAGCATCCTGAATACTTGCGCCAGTTTTACTGATTAAACCCCTGGCTATTGTTTGCACCCGTTGTAACAGTAAAGGAGAACCTACCGGCATATTACTAACTAAATCACTCCTGTGTTGGGCATATTGATGTGAAATGTAGTTGTTGGCCATAGCTATACCAAATGCACCACCTAGCTGGCGTATCATATTATTTAATGATATACCGGCTGCATAATCTTTTGGCTCTAATCCTGCTACTGCTTGATTAATTAGGGGTAATTGCACCATTGATATACCAATTGCACGTAATAGAAGTGGGAAAAAGAAATCCCATTTACCTACATCAGGACTTACTTGTGATGTTAGAATACTATATGCTGCAAATAGAAGAAAACCTACTACTACAAAAGGGATGGGGGAAACTCCTTTACTCATAATTTTTCCAACAATAGGTAACATCACTACGGCCATAAGGGTAGGTGGAAGTAGTGATATGCCTGTTTCATAGGCTGTAAAACCAAGAACACGTTGTGCCAGTATGGGATATACAAATACAGAAGTAAATAAACCTAACCCTGCTACAAATGTAAAGATGGTGGTAAAAGCCAAATTTCTATTACCCAATACTCTTAAATTTACCGCAGGTTGTTTAATACTTAATTCATAAGCAATAAACCCAATAATACCTATTACAGCAATAACGGAGCAAATTCTTATAGCTGAGCTACTAAACCAATCGTCTGCTTCACCTCTTTCTAATACAAATTGTAAGCAACCAATTCCTGCAGCCAGCAATAGTATACCGTTGTAATCTATATGTATATTTTTTTTCTTTTTTCCTTCGCCTTCTTTTTTCTCTATAAAATAAAAAGTAAGCATTGTTGCTATAATGCCAATTGGAATATTAATCATAAAAATTAATGGCCATGAAGCATGATCTATAATATAACCCCCTAAAGTTGGGCCTAGTGTTGGGCCAAGTACAATACCCATACCAAACAAACCCGATGCAATTGGCCTGTCTTTTGGTTCAAATGCATCAAATAAGATGGCTTGTGAGGTAGATAATAATGCGCCACCACCAATACCCTGAACAAATCGCCATGCAATTATTTCAACTAATGATGATGATTGTGCACACATATATGATGCCGCAGTAAAAATGATCATTGATACTAAATAGTAATTTTTTCGCCCAAAATATTCAGCCAAAAATCCTGTTAGGGGAATAATAATAACATTTGCAATAGCATAAGAAGTAATTACCCAACTTATGTCTTCTATACTTACGCCCAAACTTCCGCTCATATCGTTTAATGCCACGTTTACTATTGATGTGTCTATCAATTCCATTACGGCAGCCGTAACTGTTGTAAGCACAATAATAAAGCGGGCAAATCCTCTTGGTGTAGCCATGAATTTAATTTTTTATTTGTTATTGGCAACTACATATACACTCAATCCTGCCCGCAATAAATCTTTATATTGCCCTATATTATCGAAATTAATTTTAACAGGTACTCTTTGGGTAACTTTTACAAAATTGCCGCTTGAATTGTCAGGAGGTAATAGTGCAAATTTTGCACCTGTTGCATCACTTAAATTGGCCACTGTTCCGGTAATTTTTAAATTTGGATAAGCATCAATATCAATTTCAACTTTTTTGCCTCTGTACAAATGTTGTAATTGATTTTCTTTAAAATTTGCTACAACCCAATAGCTACTATTATCTACAATAGAAAATAATGGAGTTCCTTCTTGTACAAATTGGCCTTCACTCACATTTCTTTTACCAATTTTACCGGATTGTGGTGCAAAAATTTTAGTATAGGTTAATTTTAGTTTTTGTTGATCTATTTTTGCTTGTTGCACAGCAATAGATGCTTCTGCTTTTTCTACAGAAGCTTTTAATACCGCTAATCTGCTGTCAGCTGCATTATAATCTCTATGTGAATTTTGATATTGTTGTAATGCTGTTTCATAATTATACTGAGAATCATCTAGTTGTTTTTTGGTAATGGCTTCTGCAGCATATAGATTTTTATCTCTATCTAAATCCTGCTGAGCTTTTTTAAGTCTTATTTCACTTAAATCAATATTACCTTTATTTACTTTTAAAGAAACCAATGCGTTGTTTAAAGTAGCTTTAGCGTTCACAATATCAATTTTGGATTGCGCCAAATTGGCTTCCATTTCTTTCAGTTGTAACAATAAATCAGCATCATCAATTTCAGCTACTAATTGTCCTGCTTTTACACTATCATAGTCCTTTATGTACAAATTTCTGATATATCCTGAAACCCTAGGTAATACAGGCGTTATTTGCCCTTCAACCTGAGCATCATCAGTAGTTTCGTGTGTTAATGCAAATTTAATTTTATCAAAAATAAAATAACCTGCTACTAATAAAACTACAATGAGTATAATTAAACGGACGGGAGATTTTTTCTTTTGTTCTTGTGCTTGCTGTTCCATGTATTTTGGTAGTTTATTTTTTTGTAATGTAATTTTTTTTTAGGGTTGTAGTAATGTGTCGTGTACCATTTGTTGAATATGTGTGACGA
>JAGWPI010000094.1 GCA_028877005.1 Bacteroidota bacterium
AAGTAAGCTGGTATTAATGCCAACTCCCAAAAAAAGTAAAACACCAAAGCATCTGCTGCTACAAATACACCCATTAATCCTGCTTGGGTTAACAACATACCTGCAAAAAAATTACCAGGTTTTATATACGAATTTTTATAAATAGCTACAAAAATTACGGGAAAGCCTATAGCAGTTAATAAAGTGAGCATACTGCTCATTCCATCCATGTGCAATGCAAAACTGGTACCTAATGCCGGCATCCAAGCAACCTGAAGGGTTAAGGCATCGGTGTTATTAAAAAAATAAATACCACTTAAAGAAATGGCCAATGTAATCAATGCCACCAATAGTGACCAACTTTTGGCTGCTTTATCATCTTTCAATAAAAAAGAAATAAGACCGCCAATAAAAGGAACGATGATTAATAAAAGAGGAATCATAGCTTTATATTGCCTGTGGCTTTTAAAATATTTTACTTAAATAGGTATAAATGTAACCGTCGTTTATCCAAATTAATACCAATACTATCATAGCCAATACCATGAAGAGTATGTATCCGCCTACCTGACCGCTCTGAATTAACCTTACTTGTCGAGATGCATACAAAACAAATTTGCCTACACCATTCACAATTCCATCAATACCACTTTTTTCTACCACATTTTTCAAAAAGTTAGACAATCGATCTAAAGGATTCACCACTAACCCGTTATATAACTCGTCTACATACCATTTATTAGCTAAAAACTTTCCTAAGCCGGAAGGTTCATTTAACTCAGGGCGTTTAGAAAATTTACCCAAAGCCCACAAAATAGCAATAACAGCAATAGTTACAGAAACTGCCATCAGTAACCATTCTGTAGTATGCGGCATTTCTGTAACAGCCTCAGTGGTTAATACGGGTTCCAAAAAATGATGCAGAACATTTGCACCTGGTATCATAACATTAGGTATACCTATCCATCCACCTACTACACTTAGAATAGCCAGCACAATTAATGGGAAAGTGATAGCAGCAGGACTCTCATGTAAATGATGCGCTTGATCGTGTGTACCCCTGAAATTGCCCAAAAAAGTTGTAGCATATAACCGAAACATATAAAAAGCAGTTAAAGCAGCACCCGCAACCCCCAGCACCCAATAAATAGGATTTTTTGCATAAGCAGCTGCTAAAATTTCATCCTTTGAAAAGAATCCGCTGAAGGGCGGAATACCCGAAATAGCCAAACATCCCAATAAAAAGGTGATATGAGTAACGGGCATATATTTGCGTAATCCACCCATGTTACGAATATCTTGCTCACTACCCATTGCATGAATTACAGAACCCGCTCCTAAAAACAATAATGCTTTAAAGAAAGCATGCGTCATAACATGGAACACGGCGCCTGAATAAGCACCAACGCCCAGCCCTAAAAACATATAGCCTAACTGGCTAACAGTAGAATAGGCCAATACTTTTTTAATATCATTTTGCTTAATAGCAATGGTAGCTGCTAATAAAGCAGTTGCAATACCTATAATTGCAATTATATTTTCTGTAACAGCACTCATGCTATACAGTATGTTACTGCGTGCAATCATGTAAACACCTGCGGTTACCATGGTAGCTGCATGTATTAATGCTGATACCGGGGTTGGACCGGCCATTGCATCGGGCAACCAAGTATATAGGGGTATTTGTGCACTTTTACCGGTAGCACCTATAAAGAATAACAAAGTAATAGCTGTTACATCTACCGCGCTTAAATGTTCTGCTGCAGCAAATACATTACCATAAGTTAAAGTACCTAATTTGGCAATTAACCAAAAAATGCCCAATAAAAAGCCTACATCACCAATACGGTTCATGATGAATGCTTTTTTGGCTGCATAATTATAATCATTGTTTTTAAACCAATAACCAATCAGTAAGTAAGAGCATAAACCAACACCTTCCCATCCTAAAAATAATATTAGATAATTCCCTCCCATTACCAACAATAACATAGAAAATACAAACAAATTTAAATATGAAAAGTAACGGGCAAAATGGGGTTCTGTTTCTTCGTGCATGTAAGATGTAGAGTAAACATGAATTAGAAAACCTACTCCTGTAATAATGAGCATGAATAAAGCAGAGAGTGCATCTACTTGAAAAGAAAAGGGAATAGTAAGACCCTCCACTGCTATAAAATTAAAGTAGGTTTGAATAATGGGCCCCTGTGATTTTACCTCCCAAAATAAACCCAAACTGATTAAAAATGCGACTAAAATTACGCCACAGCCTATTAAACTAACAGCACGCTTTGAGAGCGTTTTTCTTAGCAATCCATTGATCAAAAATCCTGCAAGTGGCAATAATGGTACTAAATAAGCTAATTGGTTCATATGATTCGTTTAAAGTAGGCTTATTACAAAAGCATAAGCTATCTTCTTCTTAATTCTTTAATCGGTTTAAAAAATTTACATCTACAGAGTGTGCATTTCTGTACATCATTACAATAATGGCTAATCCTACACTTACTTCTGCTGCCGCTACCACCATTACAAAAAATACAAAAATCTGTCCGTCTGTGCCCACTGTATTCACTTTATCTACTGCAGAGGCAACAGCATGATGCATTTTTGAAAAAGCCACTAATAATAAATTTACTGCATTCAACATCAATTCAATACTCATAAAAATAATAATGGCATTTCTACGGGTAAGTACGCCTGCAATGCCAATGCAAAACAAGGCAAGACTTAAAAAAATATAATATTGTATGGGCATAATATGTTGGTTGTTTATAAAACTGATATAATCTATCGTTTAATCTTTTTTTCCTATAACCACTGCACCTACCATAGCACTTAAAAATAAAATACTGCTAATTTCAAAAGGCACTACATATGTACTAAATAATGCTTTACCCAAATTTCCAATCAATCCAATATCACCTTCTTTCATCATGGCAGTTTTAGCTTGTAATTCAGGTGCTTGTTTAATTAATGAAACCAGTATCATTAAAAAACATCCGGCAGAAATAGCGCCTGCTAATTTCATCCAAATATTTTTCTGAGGTTCAGTGTCCTTATTCAAATTCATTAACATAATAACAAATAGAAATAACACCATAATGGCGCCTGCATAAACAATTAAATTTACAATGGCAATGAATTGAGCGTTGAGTAGAATATAATGACCGGAAATGGCAAAAAATACACCAACTAACCATAATACGCTATGTACCGGATTTTTACTAAGTAAAACCATTAGTGCACTTACCAACGCCAATGCGCTTAAAAACCAGAATAATATTTGTATGACATTCATTTGGTACAATTATTTTTATTGCTGTAACAATATTTTGAAACCTTATAACAAAGCAAGTGAAATAAACTTCAAATCTTTCTTATTAATTTAATCCTTTTGCTTTGGCATATGCTTCGGGTTCTGTTACCGGATTGGGTATTAATAAATCTTCTTTACCATATATGAAAGTGTTCCGATTAAAATTGGCCGGTGCAAAAGTTTCGCTTAAGTAAATAGCATCTTTTGGACAAGCTTCCTCACACAATCCACAAAAAATACAACGCAACATATTAATTTCATAACGTGCTGCATATTTTTCTTCCCGATACAAATTTTCTTCGCCGGGTAAACGTTCTGCAGCTTCCATGGTAATTGCTTCGGCCGGACAGGCAACTGCACATAACCCACAAGCAGTGCATCTTTCCCTACCTTCTTCATCTCTATTTAAAACATGTAATCCCCTAAACACCGGACTAAAAGGCCTTTTTTGTTCAGGGTATTGTATAGTAGGTTGTTTTTTAAAAATGTGGCTAAATGTGATTAACATTCCTTTAAAAATATTGATGAGATATAATCTTTCCAGGAATGTCATCGGCTTTCTATTAACCGGCTGTGCTCTGTTGGTGAGTGCTTGCATAATGTAACCGATGTTTTAAGGTTTTGCAAAAATATTTTTATTGTTACTAGTTTCCAAGTTTATGTTCTGCGGTTCAAATATTAGGCCTGTAAACAGGATAATATTTATTTTCCTAACCATAAAATCAATGCTCCGGTTATTAGCATATTTGCTAAAGCCAGTGGCACTAATGATTTCCAGCCCAAATTCATTAATTGGTCATATCTAAAACGTGGAATTGTCCATCTTACCCACATAAATATGAATATAAATATTACCACTTTAATCAATAAGGCAATAACGCCTACAATTGCTGCTACATTAGGTGATAAAAGACTTTCATTTAAAAAGGGTACATCATAGCCACCAAAATAAAGCGTTGCCATTACCACACTGCTGATAAACATGTTTACATATTCTGAGAATGAGTAAAAGCCTAGTTTCATGGAAGAATATTCCTGATGGTATCCAAAGTTTAATTCATTTTCTGCTTCCGGTAAATCAAAGGGTGTTCTATTGCATTCGGCAAATGCACAAATAATGAATATTAAAAACCCAAGTGGTTGGTAAACAATATTCCACCAATGACCGGGTTGCATTTGTTGTTTTACAATTTCGCCCAATTGCAAAGTACCTGTGGTCATTAATAATGCAATTAAACTTAACCCCATAGCCAATTCATAACTTATGGCTTGCGAGGCTCCCCTCAATGCTGCCATTAAGGAGAATTTATTATTAGATGCCCATCCGCCAATCATTATGCCATATACACCTAAGCTTACCACAGCAAAAATGTATAATATGCCAATATTTACATCAGCAATTTGTAAGGGTATAACTCTGCCAAATAAATGCACATCGCTACTCCAAGGTATTACGGCACTAGTCATTAAAGCAGCCGTCATAGCTAAAAATGGACCTAAAATAAATAATACTTTATTAGAAGTGTTAGGGATGATTTCTTCTTTCATAATGAGTTTTAACCCATCGGCAAAAGGTTGAAACAAACCAAAAGGTCCGGCTCGATTAGGACCAGGCCTATCTTGCAAAACAGCCGCAACTTTACGCTCTGCAAAAGTGGTATATAAGGCTATACCCAAACTTGCAAAAATAACTATGGCAATAAGAATTAATTTTTCCAGAAACAATATCCAGTCTATACTTAGTAACATGGTAAATATTGATTGAGTGTTATTGGTTAAAATCGGTTGAATGAGCCGGACGTTCCAACTGGCTTAAATGTATATTGGGTTTATTCACTTCACTAACACTATGAATATCCATTAATAGTTTTGGATTTCGGCCTTTCATAATGGCAGGGAAGGTTTCGGTAGGTTTTACTAATCCTACGTATTTATTTTGTGCAATTACCGAATGCCTATTTACATTGGTTGGGCCTTCAATTACCCAATCGGCCAAATTTTTCTTTTCAAAACGGCAATCATTACAAATCCAGCCGGTTTTACCATTAGAGGCTTCTTTTACTTCGCCCCATTCATCTTTACGTGCTGTTACCCTAAATACTTCATCCCCTCTTAACCATAATTGCACTTCACCGCAGCATTTATCGCAATGCCTATGTGCATTAACCGGCTTTGTAAACCATACTCGGTTTTTAAAGCGGAATGTTTTATCAGTTAAAGCACCTACAGGACAAACATCAATTACATTCCCAATAAATTCATTATGTAAATTTTTTTGAATGAATGTAGCTATCTGTGCATGGTCACCCCTATCTAAAACGCCGTGCTCTCTTTTGGGTGAAATCTGGTCGGCAGCAAATACACAGCGATAACATAATATACACCTTGTCATGTGCAGTTGAATATATTCCCCTAAATCAACTTTTTTGAAAGTGCGTTTTTGAAATTCATAACGACTCCCTTCTTTACCATGTTCATAACTTAAATCTTGTAAATGACATTCGCCTGCCTGATCGCAAATTGGACAATCTAATGGATGGTTAATTAATAAAAATTCAACAACACCTGCTCTGGCTTCTTGCACTCGGGGTGAAGTAACATTCTTCACCTCCATTCCATCCATTACAGTTGTTCGGCAGGAAGCTACCAATTTTGGCATAGGACGTGGGTCTTTTTCAGAGCCTTTACTTACCTCTACCAAACAGGTACGGCATTTACCACCACTACCCTGCAACTTGCTGTAATAGCACATGGCAGGAGGAGTTACCTCACCGCCAATTTTACGGGCGGCCTGCAAAATGGTGGTACCGGCAGGTACTTCTACCGTAATATTATCAATGGTTACTTTAAATAATGTTTCTTCTGCCATATTGTAAATTTCAAAAAATTCAATTGTATCCTACTACCCATTGGTTAAGCACCGGCAGGTACTTGAAGTGGGTCTGCATAATGTGCCAATCCAAAGTTTCTTACCTGAGCTTCGTTCGGGTGTAAAACATGCCACTCAAACTCATCTCTAAAATGACGAATAGCTGCTGCAACCGGCCAAGCAGCTGCATCACCTAAAGGACAAATAGTGTTGCCTTCAATTTTACTCTGTATATCCCACAGCAAATCTATATCGCTCATTTTACCATGGCCATTCTCTAATCGTAATAAAATCTTCTCCATCCAGCCTGTTCCTTCTCTGCAAGGTGAACATTGTCCACAACTTTCATGACGATAAAATCTGGCTAATGTGTATGTATGGCGCACCACGCATTGATCTTCATCGAATACAATAAAGCCTCCACTACCCATCATACTGCCTGTAGCAAAACCTCCATCACTTAAACTTTCATAATTCATGTATCTGGTTTCGCCTTTAGCTGTTTTAAGTAACAGATTAGCCGGTAAAATAGGAACGGAGGAGCCGCCGGGAATACAAGCTTTTAAGCGCTTCCCATTTTTAATTCCGCCGCAATACTCTTCACTGTAAATAAACTCCTCAACACTTATGGTCATATCAATTTCGTACACACCCGGTTTATTAATATTACCACAAGCAGAAATTAATTTGGTTCCGGTAGAGCGACCTACCCCAATTTTTGCATATTCTTCGCCACCTAAATTAATAATAGGTACTACTGCTGCTAAAGTCTCTACATTATTAACTACAGTTGGTCTGTCCCACACACCTTTAATAGCCGGGAATGGGGGTTTAATCCGTGGGTTACCGCGTTTACCTTCCAACGATTCTAGTAAGGCGGTTTCTTCGCCACAAATGTAAGCACCGGCACCACGTTGTACATAAATGTTGCAATCAAAACCAGTACCCAATATATTGTTACCCAACCAACCATTTTGCTTTGCTTCCTCAATGGCTTTCTCTAAAATATCCACTATCCAAGCATATTCTCCTCGTATATATATATAAGTGTTGTTTGAACCTAGTGCAAATGAAGAAACAATTAATCCCTCTATTAACAGGTGTGGAATATGTTCCATTAAGTAACGGTCTTTAAATGTACCGGGCTCACTTTCATCTGCATTACAAACCAAATGGCGTGGAACACCTTCAGGTTTGGCTATAAAACTCCATTTCATTCCTGTAGGAAAACCGGCACCACCGCGGCCTCTTAAACCACTCTTCTTCACTTCTTCAACAACAGCATCCGGACTCATGGTTTTGAGCGCTTTTTCAACAGCCTGATAACCACCCTCTCTTCTGTATACATCATAGCTTCTGATGCCTTCTATATGTGCTTTTGCTAATAATAATTTTACGCCCATTTGTATTAAAATAAAAGTGATTGAATAATGGCATTAATTGTTGCGAGCAGCATTATTTCTGCATTCTTCAATTATAGCATCTACCTTTTCTTTGGTTAAATGTTCCCGATAGTTATTACCTAGTTGCATCATAGGTGCATAACCGCATGCGCCCAAACACTCTACCGTTTTTAAAGTAAACATACCATCGGGTGTTGTTTCGCCGGCTTTAATACCTAATTTTTCTTTAATATAGCTAATAATTTCATCACTACCATTTAACATACATGGACCGGTTTGGCAAACCTCAAACATATATTTACCTACCGGTTGTGTATTAAACATACTATAAAAGGTGGCTACTTCATATACTTCAATGGGTTCTAATTGCAATAAATCGGCAACATAATCCATTGTTTCTGTACTTAACCAACCACCAAAGCTTTCTTGTGCCAAATGCAAAACCGGTAAGAGTGCACTTTTTTGTTTACCCTCCGGATAACGGTTTACTAATCGTTGAAATTCCTTCATTTGCTGTTCTGAAAATTTTGCC
Organism: Bacteroidota bacterium; assembly: GCA_028877005.1. Classification (GTDB taxonomy): domain Bacteria; phylum Bacteroidota; class Bacteroidia; order Chitinophagales; family Chitinophagaceae; genus Hydrotalea. The sequence continues at coordinate 8,103 of JAGWPI010000094.1, forward strand.
ACAACGCTATAATTTAGTTGTTATATGATTTATGCATCTAATTCACCTGCTATTAGGTTTAAACTACTCATGGTAATAATGGCATCGCTTAACATACCACCTTTCGTTAGTTCACTGTATGCCTGATAGTAGATAAAACTGGGTCTTCTAAAATGCAAACGATAAGGTGTACGGCCGCCGTCACTAATTAAATAAAAGCCTAATTCTCCATTTGCACCTTCTACACTATGATAAACCTCACCTTTTGGTATTTCAGTTTCGCCCATAATAATTTTAAAGTGCCAAATAAGTGATTCCATTTTAGTGTACACATCACTTTTTTCCGGAAGATAATATTCAGGCACTTCGGCATGAAACACTTCTGCATCGGCACCTTTAAATTCCTGAACTTTTTGATAGGCTTGTTCTATAATGTGTAAACTTTGCCACATTTCTACATTGCGTACCAAAAAGCGGTCATAATTATCGCCGGTACTACCTACCGGTACTATAAAATCAAAATCTTCGTAGCTACTGTATGGGCTGTGCACACGTACATCATAATCAACGCCTGCAGCCCTTAAATTTGGTCCGGTAAATCCATAATTCAAAGCTCGCTCGGCACTTATGGCACCGGTATTTTGTAAGCGATCCATGAAAATGCGGTTGCGAGTAAACAAATTTTCAAACTCCTTCAGCACTTTTGGATATTCGCTTAAAAATTTTTCGAGTTTTTGGAAGGCAGTATTACTAAAATTGCGTTCAAAGCCACCTATTCTGCCAATATTGGTTGTTAATCTTGATCCGCAAACTTCTTCATAAATTTCATAAATTAATTCGCGATACTGCATTACATATAAAAACCCGGTATAAGCGCCACTATCAACCCCTACAATAGAATTACAAATAAGATGATCAGAAATGCGCGCCAGTTCCATAATAATAATACGCAAGTAATCCACCCTTTTAGGCGTTTTTACACCTAATAATTTTTCGCAGGTCATGTGCCAACCCATATTATTGATAGGGCTGCTACAATAATTTAACCGATCAGTAATAGGTGTAACTTGGTATAAGGGTCTTCGTTCAGCCAACTTTTCAAATGCCCGATGTATATAGCCAACAGTTTGCTCTGCCGATACTATTCTTTCACCATCCAGTTCTACAATATTTTGAAACACGCCATGTGTAGCGGGGTGTGTTGGCCCAAGGTTAAGGGTGGTCGTTAATTTTTCAATGGAACCATCCGGAAGTTTTACATGGTGTGGTTGCATTTCTTTTGTTTCCAACATAATATATCAATTAAATTGTAAACAGTTACTGGTAACTGCCTTTACAATTGGATTTAATAAATTGAACCTCCTCTGCCAAACATAGCATCATCTTTATCTATTCTGGTTTGGTCTTCTAATGGGTATTCCTTTCTTAATGGGAAATAATCCATTTCATCTACATTTAAAATACGCTTTAAATTAGGATGACCAATAAAGTTTACACCAAAAAAATCATATGTTTCTCTTTCCATCCAATTGGCAGCCTCAAATAATTTGGTAGCGGTAAACACATCCGGCTGTTCAATATCTGTAAATATTTTGTACCGTATGCGT
>JAGWPI010000095.1 GCA_028877005.1 Bacteroidota bacterium
AAAAAGAAGCAGATATAACCATTGCAACTATTCCTGTGTCAGCCAGAGAGGCTTCGGAATTTGGTATTATGAAAACAAATGAAACAAATTGTATTACTGCCTTTATTGAAAAGCCCAAACCTGAACTATTGGCCGATTGGGTAAGTGATACAGGATATGAAATGCAACAACAAGAAAGGGTTTACCTGGCATCAATGGGTATCTACATTTTTAATAAACAAGTTTTATATAATTTATTAAAAGAAGTATATCCTGAGGCTACTGATTTTGGAAAAGAAATTATGCCTCAATCTATTGATAAATATAATGTATTGAGTTACCAATATGATGGTTATTGGACAGATATTGGTAATATTTATTCTTTTTTTGAAGCCAATTTAGCCCTTACAGAAGAAATTCCTTTGTTTAATTTGTTTGATAACAATAGAATTATTTATACCCGAGCCAGAATGCTGCCACCTGCAAAAATTAGTGGTACCACACTCGAAAAAACCATTATTTCAGATGGTTCCATAATATTAGCTAGCCGGTTGGAGAAGTGTGTAGTAGGAATAAGAGCCAGAATTGGCCACGGTTCTACCATTGTAAATGCTTATATTATGGGTAACGATTATTATGAAACATTAGAAGTAATGGCAGAAAATATTAGTAAAGGAATTCCTAAAATTGGTATTGGTGAAAGATGCTATATAAAAAATGCGATAATCGATAAAAATTGTCGTATTGGTAATGATGTTAGAATTAATGGTGGTAACCATTTGGCCAATACAGATCATCCATTATATACAATTAAAGACGGCATAGTAGTAGTAAAAAAAGGTGCTGTTTTGCCCGATGGTTTTGTGATTTAATACTATTTTAAAAACATCTTTGCATAAAAGGTGTTTTTTTTCCTATTTTTATATTTGTGTATAAAGTACATATTAATTTAAACGATTGCCATGTCAAATGCCCCTGCATCTGTTTCAGTTAAGTCATCTGCTTCTAAACCTCGTTTGCGTTTTTGGCAAATTTGGAATATCAGCTTTGGATTTTTAGGTGTTCAAATTGGTTATTCTTTACAAAATGCTAACACTAGTCGCATACTTTCTGCAATTGGTGCCGATCCTCATCATCTTAGTTTGTTTTGGCTGGCTGCACCTTTGGCTGGATTTTTTGTTCAACCCATTGTGGGATTATCGAGCGACAAAACTTGGACGAGGTTGGGCAGACGAATTCCTTTTATTTTAGGGGGAGCTATTGTTTCAGCGCTCGCCATGTTTTTTATGCCTAATTCAGAGCATTTTGCCCAATTATTACCGCCTCTTTTCTTTGGTGCTACCATGTTGCTACTAATGGATACATCTTTTAATGTAACCATGCAACCCTTTAGGGCTTTGGTTAGCGATATGGTTTCTGAAAGTCAGCGGAACCAGGGATATGCTATTCAAAGTTTTTTAATTAATGCTGGTGCAGTTATTGGGTCATTGCTTCCTTTTATACTTACCACATTAGGTGTGGCTAATGAACCCGGTCTGGAACAGCGTGTTGCACCAACAGTAATATGGTCTTTTTATTTTGGTGGTGGCGCTTTACTATTAAGTGTTTTATGGACATCATTACGAACTAAAGAATATCCTCCTGTAGAGTATGCCCAGTATAATAATATTGACGAAAGCGATGATAAAGTAAAAGTAAGTTTTCTTACAATGCTTAAAAATACACCCTCTACCATGTTGCAATTAGCCGCTACCCAGTTCTTTTCGTGGTTTGCATTGTTTTTAATGTGGGTATATACTACTCAGGGAATTGCACAGCATATATGGCAAACTACTAATCCGGAATCAAAAGAATACAATGAAGCAGGAAATTGGACAGGGGTTATTTTTGCTGCCTATAGTGTTTTTGCTGCTTTGTATTCATTAATATTAACCCCCTTAGCAAATAAATTTGGTAGAAAAAATACTTATATGTTATCGCTCATTGCCGGCGGTATTGGATTAATATCTATGATGTTTATTACCGATAAATATTGGCTTTTATTGCCCATGCTGGGCGTAGGTATTTCTTGGGCAGCCATTTTGGCTTTACCTTATGCAATTCTTTCTGCATCATTACCGGCTAAACAAACAGGAGTATATATGGGAATTTTTAATATTACAATTACGGTGCCTCAAATTGCAGCCGGTTTATTAGGTGGCATTGCATTAACTGCGTTAGGAGAAAAACCAATTCATGTAATAGGGTTAGCCGGTGCCTCTATGATTTTGGCCGGAATCTTAGCTAAAATAGTTATTAAAACACAAAATAGTTAACGTGTAAATAGTTTAAATATGTGTAAAAAGTATTTAATGCCCTTCGGTTTTGTTTTTGTTTGCTTAATGATACCAATTATTTTTTTTGCACAACAGGCTGCTGTATATCCAACCAACTGGTGGGTGGGTATGCAACATCACCAAATTCAATTACTAATAAAAAGTGCCACTTCAGATGCAATAACCACCCATCAAATTACAATTAATTATCCGGGTGTGCAGATTCTAAAAGTACATGCCTTAGAAAATAAAACATATGCAGCAGTTGATATAGATATTACAGAAAATGCTAGGCCAGGATTGGTGCCAATTGTATTCTGGGCAGGTAATTCTAAACAAACTATTCTATGGCCTTTGTATAATAGAAGGGTAGGTAACGGTACCCAATTTGCTCAGGGCATTCATTCATCGGATTTTATTTATCTTGCCATGCCTGATAGGTTTAGCAACGGTGATACTTCAAATGATAGAATACCAGGAATGCGCGATCAATCACTTAATAGAGATTCTATTTATTTAAGACATGGGGGTGATTTAAAAGGTATTATTAATCATTTAGATTATTTGCAAAATTTAGGTGTAACAGCACTTTGGTTAACCCCGGTTATTGAAAATGATGAGCCAAATAGAACTGAACATGGTTATTCATTTACAAATCATTTTAAAATTGATTCTAGATTAGGTGGCGACTCTATGTATCTTGAATTAAGTGATG
>JAGWPI010000096.1 GCA_028877005.1 Bacteroidota bacterium
AAAAATAATCCTTCTATTTATGAGGAATTAGATGCCAAAACTACTTATTTACATAAAGGCCTACATGAAATATTTTCATCTTCTAATATTCCTTTCACAATTAACCAAATGGGCTCAATGATTAGTGTGCACTTTAGCAGTGAACCAGTCGTAAATTTTGAAACAGCAGCCAAAGCCAATAATGTTCTCTTTAAACAATTTTTTCATTCTATGTTAAGCAAGGGTATTTATTTACCACCCTCACCTTTTGAAAGCTGGTTTTTGAACAATGCACTAACTTATACCGATTTAGATGCCACAATAGAAGCAAGTAAACAAAGTTTACAGGAAATTTTGCAGTAATTAAATACTAAAAAGCAATCCCAAGAAGGATTGCTTTTTAACTGGATAGGTATGTATGTAATTTATTTTAATAAATCGCACGGTTTTAAACCCGTATGTTTTTTAAATGCAGCAGAAAAATGCGAAATAGATGAATAACCCAATAAAGCAGATACATCTGTAACACTTAACCCCTTTTCATATAATAAATATTTTGCATGTTCCATTCTTTGTTGTTGGTAAAAATCAAAAATTGTAGTGCCAAAAACTTCTTTAAATCCTTTTTTCAGATAACATTCATTCATAGCAACTTTACGGCTCAATTCCTTAATAGTTATAGGGTCGCCAATGTGTTGCAATAAAAGATCTCGTGCCTGATATATCTGTTCCTTACTTCTCTGATCAGACAAAAATTTACAGGTAAAACCCTCTTCCTTTTCATCTACTAAACAATCTAAGCTATATAACAGTAATTCATGAATTTTAGCATTCACAAATATATTTTCTAAAGCACCTGTATAACTGTGGTTTAATAACCCATCCAAAATATTTCGCTTTTTATTACAAACAGTAAAAATTTTGGTAAACGCATGTGGATGTTTAAAAGCTAGCACCTCATCTTTTCGGTTATTCAACTTTACATTATGCGTAAATTGATGCAAAAAAGTAGCAGTAAAATGAAAAGTAAAAACATCAACTGTTTGTATTTTCCCGTCACAATTTTCTGTTGGTAATTGCTGACAAAAAGAACAACTACGTTCTTCACAATATCTATTACCTGTGGTACAAAACCTTAATTCTAAATAATTTTTATTAGACTTTTCTGCATCATAATGATATACCATCATGCCGGTATCATCCGCTACCCAAGGATGTTGCGCATAATATCTTCGAATATCATATTGAATAGATCCTGGAATATATTGCTCTTTTTGATACAATAAATCCATACTGGGCTCTATACCATTTTTATGAGCAACTTTTAAAATATCTAAAGCCTGTAACATATTATGGCAAAAATATGTATATACATTTAAATCCAAGTCATAAAATTGTCAAAACTTAATTTACCCAAAAAATGTATAAAATGTGCAGTGATTGCCCAGAAAATGTAGTTAACCAACTTTTCATAACGTTAGCAAAAATGGTGGATAAATAGCTACATTTTCTAACTATTAAGCCTTTAAATTCGCTATCTTCGCAAACCCCTAAAACATTTTGTTTTAACATATTGATTAGACATTTATGAGTGAAACACAACAGAGTATTACAGAAGCGCAAAATGAAGCACAAAATAAAAATTATGGTGCAGATAGTATTCAGGTATTAGAAGGCTTAGAAGCAGTAAGAAAGCGGCCTGCTATGTATATTGGGGACATTGGCGTTAAGGGCCTTCACCACTTAGTATATGAAGTAGTTGATAACTCTATTGATGAGGCTTTAGCCGGTTATTGCAAAAATATTGAAGTAACCATACATGAAGACAACTCTATTAGTGTTAAAGATGATGGACGCGGCATTCCAACTGCCATGCACACAAAGGAAAAAAGAAGTGCATTAGAAGTGGTAATGACAGTGCTGCACGCAGGAGGAAAATTTGATAAAAATACCTACAAAGTATCTGGAGGTTTGCACGGTGTTGGTGTTAGTTGTGTAAACGCTTTAAGCTCTAAATTATTAGTTACCGTTCAAAGAGAAGGCAAAATTTTTGAACAAGAATATAAAATAGGTGTGCCGCAGTATCCTGTACGAGAAATAGGCGTTAGCAATAAAACAGGAACACTTGTACATTTTTGGCCAGATTTAACCATTTTTCAAGAATCGGTGTACAAAAGAGAAATTTTAGAAAGCCGCTTACGCGAATTAGCTTTCTTAAACAGAAAAATCAGTATTACTTTAACCGATTTAAGAGAAAAAAATGAAGATGGCTCCTACTATTCTAAAAAATTTTACAGTGAAGGTGGTATTGTAGAATTTGTTGAGATGCTGGATGAAATTGGGAAAAGAACACCCCTTATTGGTAAAACTTTATTTTTTGAAGGACATGATGAAGCCACCAATGTAGCAGTGGAAGTAGCCATGACCTATAACAATGATTTTAAAGAACACATTTTTTCATATGTAAATAACATTAATACCATTGAAGGTGGAACACATGTAACAGGCTTCAGACAAGCTTTAACCCGTGTGTTTAAAAGTTACGGCGATAAAGAAGGTTTGTTTGAAAAAGCCAAAGTTGAAGTAGAAGGTGATGATTTTAGAGAAGGATTAAGTGCCATCATTTCTGTAAAAGTTCCAGAACCACAATTTGAAGGGCAAACCAAAACCAAACTTGGCAACAGTGAGGTGTCTGGTATTGTACAAACTACAGTGGCCAAATCATTGCAAGCTTATTTGGAGGAAAATCCCCGAGAAGCCAAAAATGTTGTCTCAAAAATTATTTTAGCTGCCCAAGCCAGAGTGGCTGCTAAAAAAGCTCGAGATATGGTTCAACGTAAAACTGTACTAAGTGGAGGCGGATTACCCGGCAAATTAGCAGACTGCTCTGAACGCGACCCGGAAAAATGTGAATTATACTTGGTTGAGGGTGACTCAGCAGGTGGCACCGCCAAACAAGGACGAGATAGAAGTTATCAAGCTATTTTACCCTTACGTGGTAAAATTTTGAACGTAGAAAAAGCCATGGAACATAAAATTTATGAAAATGAAGAAATTAGAAATATGTACACGGCTTTGGGTGTAACGGTTGGTACCCCCGAAGATCCAAAACAGCTTAATTTAGCTAAACTCCGTTATCATAAATTAATTATTATGACCGATGCAGATGTTGATGGCTCTCATATTGCAACACTTATTTTAACTTTTATATACAGATATATGAAGGAACTGGTAGAACATGGCTATGTTTACATAGCACAGCCGCCCCTATATCTTATAAAAAAAGGTAAAGAACAGGCTTACGCCTATTCGGAAGAACAAAGAAAAGCATGGATTGAAAAATTAGGAGGTGGAAAAGAGGATAGTGTAACCATACAACGCTACAAAGGTTTGGGGGAAATGAATGCAGAGCAATTGTGGGAAACAACGATGGACCCCAGTCGCCGAACACTTAAAAGAGTTACTATAGAGAGTGCTGCAGAAGCTGATAGAATATTCAGTATGCTAATGGGTGATGAAGTAGCGCCTAGGAGAGAATTTATTGAAACACATGCGCGTTATGCCAGAATTGATGCATAAATAAGTGTGGTTTTATAAAATATTGCATTTTTAAATGCATACAAGTTTCACAAACCAAAAAATAATTGTAGTTTGTGATAGCAGAAATAAACTTTTATTTATTAATCTATTCTCATTTTTGAGAATATTAAAAACAATGAAAAATGGATACTTCTAAAATGATTAAAGCATATTGCTTAAAAACAAAAGAAAAAAACGTTCCCATGCATGATGCCGTAATTACCAAAACTGCCAGAGGTGGGTATATGGCAAGCGGAAATGATGGAAAAGGAAATAAAATGGCAGCCATTCTAAGTGAAGCAAAAGCATTACAAGCTATTGCAGATGGAGTAGCAAAAAAAGGATTTTAATACTAATTTCTTATTTCTTACAAATTACATAAAAGAGCAGCCTTCTAGAAAGAAAGCTGCTTTTTTTTAACCTCTAAAACTAAAACAAAATATTTTTCTATTTTTTAGGTAATCATTTCCATCAAGTAAATACATAATTGATGGCAGTTTGTTTGTATCTGATACTCAATAAACCATCAAGCTTTCCCATTTTAAATTCAAACAAAATTTTATTACGGCATTAACGCCTACTATTTTACCTAGAACAATAGAAACTTTATTCAATACCTATATCCATTGATAAACCGGATGCTCTTAATATCCCACTTGTTTTTTCTATACTTTACATAATGGCATTACTAATTTACTAATGTTTGGCATAAATTTTAAAAAAATTAGTTAATAAAATTTGTTTATACATACATTCTTATTTTTAAACTCCAATACCATTAACTACACTTTTTAAATATTATGATAGAATAAATATATAATGATCCAAGCCGGTAAAATAGATATACAAAATTTATAGATAGTAATAATATTTTTACTAAAAATAAGTTTATAACCATGACAAATACTTAATATTAAAAGAATAAAAATATAAATTATAAGTTGTAAAACCATGTAAAAACTAATGTTTAACAAAAATGAAATGTTGAAATATAACATTTTGTATAAAAAAGGATAAAGGGATTAATTTCTATATAAACGGAGCTGATAAAAATATAATATAAATATTAATTTACTGTAACTGCACTTGATGCTGTTATCATTTTTTTTAGAAAGCGCAACATTGTTTGCATGGAGTTAACATCATCTACTACTAATAAGAAATTTTTTCCGGCTTGTTTTAAACGGGCTTTATTGGTTCCGGTTTGTAAATATTGTAAAATATTTTTAAACAAATCAGACTCAAAATATGGAGAATCCGGTTTATTAATGAAGTAGCAACGTAATACATTATCTTTTAACGTCATTTTTTCAAAACCCAATGCAACCCCAGCACGGCGAGCTCTAACTGTATCAAACAAATCAATAACTTGTGCAGGTAAGTTACCAAAGCGGTCTTCCATTTCAGTTTTAAAAATTTCTAAATCTTCTTCTGTTTCACAATTATCTAGTCGGGTATATAAAGAAAGGCGTTCAGTAATATTAGATACATAATCATCCGGTATTAAAATTTCTAAATCAGTATCAATAGTGCAATCACTAACAAAATCATCTTGACGTGCAATTTCATCTTTAAATAATTCCTTAAAGGCACTTCTTTTTAGTTCTCGCATGGCTTCATCTAAAATTTTTTGATACATCTCAAAACCAATTTCAGCCATAAAACCACTTTGTTCTCCACCCAACATATTTCCTGCACCTCTAATATCTAAATCGCGCATGGAAATTTGAAAGCCGCTACCTAAATCACTAAACTGCTCTAATGTTTGTAGTCTTTTTCTTGAATCGGTAGGTAACGTAGCCATTGGTGGAGCTAATAAATAACAAAATGCTTTTTTATTACTACGCCCTACTCTACCCCGCAACTGGTGCAAATCACTTAAACCAAAATGATGTGCATTGTTAATAATAATTGTGTTAACATTGGGTATATCAACCCCACTTTCTACAATATTGGTGCAAACTAATACATCGTATTTTTTTTCAATAAAATCAAGAATACGCTTTTCCAATTCATGTCCTTCCAATTGTCCATGTGCAAAGCCAATACTTAAATCAGGACAGGAAGCCTGAATAAGGGCAGCCATTTCGCTAAGCCCTTGTACCCTATTGTGAATAAAGAAAACTTGGCCGCCTCTTTCGGTTTCATAATAAATGGCATCTCTAATAAAATCTTCATTAAATACATGCACTTCAGATTGAATGGGTTGTCTATTAGGCGGTGGAGTGTTTATAACGCTTAAATCGCGTGCACCCATTAATGAAAACTGTAAGGTTCTAGGTATTGGTGTAGCAGTTAAGGTTAAACAATCTACATTGGTTTTAAGGGTTTTTAATTTTTCTTTGTGCCCAACGCCAAATTTTTGTTCTTCATCTATCACCAGCAAACCCAAATCTTTGAATTTTACATCTTTACTTAAAATAGCATGTGTTCCAATTAATATATCTATTTTCCCTTCTTGTACACGTTGGAGTGTTTCTTTTTTTTCTTTAGCAGATTTAAATCGATTAATAAAATCAATTGTAACAGGAAAATCTTTTAGCCTTTCTTTAAATGTTTTGTAATGCTGAAAAGCTAGAATTGTAGTGGGAACTAACACAGCGGCTTGTTTGCCATCTACACAAGTTTTAAATGCTGCGCGAATGGCAACTTCGGTTTTCCCAAATCCAACATCCCCACATACCAAACGATCCATTGGGCTGGTACTTTCCATGTCTTTTTTTACATCGGCAGTAACTTTACTTTGATCGGGTGTGTCTTCATAAATAAATGAGGCCTCCAACTCTGTATTCAAATAATTATCGGGTGAATGTTGAAAACCTTGGCGGGCTTTTCTTTCGGCATACAAACTAATTAAATCAAATGCTAGTTCTTTTACTTTAGTTTTTGTTTTTTCTTTTAGCTTGTTCCAAACATCACTACCCAGCTTATTAATTTTTGGAATAGTACCCTCTTTGCCGGTAAATTTTGAAATTTTATGTAAGGAATTTATGTTAACGTACAAAATATCACTATCCTTATAAATAATACGCACTGCTTCTTGCCACTTTCCATTTACTTCAATTTTTTGTAGTCCGCTAAAAGTACCTACACCATGATCAATGTGCGTAACATAATCGCCTGGCTGCAATTCTCGTAAAGTTTTTAATGTAAGTGCTTTGCTTTTGCTATATGCTTGCTTTATTTTGTATTTATGATATCGTTGAAATATTTGGTGATCAGTGTAACAAACTACTTTTAATTCATGGTCAATAAAGCCTTCGTGTATACTTAATGGAATGGGTACAAATTTAATTTCGGAGGAGAGGTCGGAGAAAATACTATGTAACCGCTCAAGCTGTTTTGTTTGATCTGAAAAAATGTAAATGGTATATCCGCTAGATTCAAACCTACTTAAGTTTTGCATGAGCAAGTTAAACTGACGATTAAAAGAGGGTTGAGTTTCTGTTTGAAATGGTATAGTAAAGGTAGCAAAATTAGGGGCATAGCCAAACTCAATAATATTTTTATTTTGTATTTGTTGGGCTATAGTTGCGGGAGGAGTAAAATCGTTTAGTCCAATAGATTTTAAAATTTTTGTATCATCATCATCTGCTTCCTGCACAAAGGCACCATCGCTATTTTTTTGGAGAAATTGGGCTAATTCTTCTTCCTGTACCTCTAGTTTATTTAATATTACATCCCAATCTTTTAACCATACTAATGTATTTTCATTGATAAAATTAAATAATGAAACTTTTTCGCCTTCATCAAATTGTGTTTCAATATTCGGAATTATGCTAACTTGTAGTAATTTTCGTTCACTCAATTGTGTTTCAGGATCAAAAATTCGGATACTATCTACTTCATTACCAAAAAGTTCAATTCTATAAGGTTTTTCATTGCCATAAGAATAAATATCCAAAATGCCGCCACGTAAAGCAAACTGACCGGGCTCATACACAAAATCATTCCTTACAAACCCATACATAACTAATAATTCCATTAAACTATCAGGATTAATGGTATCGTTGGTTTTAATAAGAATGGTATTATTAGTGAGTGTTTTAGCTTGTACTACTTTTTCAGCTAATGCTTCAGGATAAGTAACAATTATTTTTTTATTACCACCGGCAGATAAGCGGGTTAACATTTCTGTCCGCAGCATTACATGCGAGGCGTTCAGTAACTTAAAATTCTTTCTAACCTTAAAAGATGAAGGGAAATAAAATACATCTAAAGCATTGGTTAAACTTTCAAGTGCATTGTAAAAATAGGCGGCATCTTCTGCGTCATTTAATATAATTAAATGGTTCCATTTTTCTAATTGTACATCTTGGTACAAGGCGCTTATAAAACACTCTATACTGCTTCCCAATAAATTAGATAGAAAAATTTTTTGTGCTTTATCAGTAGAACCAATAGCTAACCTTTCCAACAGGATTTTTGCCTGGGGGCTATTTTTATATTGTTCCAAAAGCGCACCTATATTCATACAAACAGGTTGCAAATGTACTAATTAAAAATAGCTGTTTTATAAAAAAATGAAAAA
>JAGWPI010000097.1 GCA_028877005.1 Bacteroidota bacterium
AGGCAGAAAATATTGTACTTCAATATGAATTTAAAAATGGTGTTAACCGTTATTTAGCTCATTCAAAAGGAAAAGTGCACACATTAAATGAGTTGATTGCCTTTAACAATAAGAATGCTGCCACGGTTATGCCTTATTTCCAACAAGAATTATTAATACAAAGCGAAGCCAGAGGAACGCTTCAAGATAAAGACTATTTAGATGCATTGGCTTATTCTACCTCAGCCAGAGCTATTATTGACAACCTTATGAAAACGGAGAATCTGGATGCCATAGCGGGAACCAGTATTGGACCGGCTTGCTGTATTGATTTAATTAATGGGGACTATGATACAGGATTTTATTTTTGCCCTCCGGCAGCTATGGCAGGTTATCCGCATATATCTGTACCAATGGGTTCCTATCAACATTTACCGGTTGGCTTTTCATTTATTGCAACTGCATATGAAGAACCTAAATTATTAGCACTTGCCTATGCTTTTGAACAAGCTACCCATAAAAGAGTTATACCTCAATTCAAAGCTAATTTTATTCCATCAAACAATAAATCTTAAACATTCTTTAAAGCACAGTTTTAGAAAGACCACATAAATAATGCGGTCTTTTTTATTTCTTTATTAAATGAGTTAAACAAAGCAAAACTTAATTTAATGGTATATTTTTATTCACTAACTTAACATAAACTTACCCATCTACTCATTTTACTTTTTCATTATGTTTCAATCCATTTTAAATTATATACCTATTGATTTGCAAATATTTTTATTAGTGCTGATTTTTGCGCTTTTGATTGGGTTAGAACAAAGACGGCACCATATTAATGAACCATTTGAGCAGTTGTTTGGAACAGATAGAACCTTTACGCTTTTAGGAATTTTAGGATACATTTTATATGTAATTGACAAGCAACAACTTTTCATATTTATAATTGGTGCTTTTTTTATAACTGTATTACTGAGTATTTATTATTTTCAAAAAATTAGTAAGGAAAAAAAATTTGGTTTAACCAGTATTGTAATTGCACTAATCACTTACACATTAGCACCGTTAATATATACACAGCCATTATGGCTAACATTTTGCATTGTTATTGTAATTTTAGTTATTACCGAGGCAAAAAAAAATTTATTTGCATTTTCAAAATTGTTTAACGAAGATGAATTTATTGTATTAGCTAAATTTTTAGTACTAACAGGTGTAATATTACCCTTATTGCCCACTAAACCCATATCTATGGTTATTGCAGTTTCGCCTTACCAAATATGGTTAGCAGTGGTAGTTATTTCAAGTATTTCATATGCTAGTTATTTAGTAAAAAAATTTATATTTCCAAATGCTGGTATTTTAATTACTGCAGTATTAGGTGGATTATATAGCAGCACTGCTACTACTGTAATATTAGCTAGAAAAAGCAAAGAAAACCCCTCCGATAGTCAAATTTTACCAGGCATGCTATTGGCTACTTTAATGATGTATATTAGATTATTCATTATTGCATTTATTTTTAATAGTCCAATTGCTTTTGCACTATTGCCTTATTTTATTTTTTTTGTTTTGATTACTGCCGGTATAATAATAGCATTACAATGGATGAATAGAAATGAGGCCAAACAGCTATATGCATCAACTTTAAACAGTAACGGCAATCCATTAGAGTTTAAAACAGCTATAATTTTTGCTACCCTATTTATTGTATTTTCACTTTTAACCACCTACGTATTTCATGCATTTGGTAATAAAGGATTAAATGTTTTAGCCTTGGTAGTAGGAGTAACTGATATTGATCCGTTTATTCTAAATCTATTTCAGGGTAAAATAGAAATAGACAAAGGGGTAATTGTATTATCAGTATTAAATGCTATAATTAGTAACAATGTGCTAAAAATGATTTATGCAATATCATTAGAAACTCCACAAATAAGAAAAAAAACAAGTATTAGTTTTGCAATTTTAATTGCAGCCGGAATTGGCATTTCTTTATGGTTATATTTAATAAAAGGTAATTGATTTTTAAAAATTGCGTGGAGTATAAAAAAAGCACCTTTTGCTATGAACAAACAAATTACTTAAATTATCTTCGCCGCTATGAAAAAAGAAACTGTGTTAAGCGGCATTCGTCCTACTGGGTATTTGCATTTAGGCAATTATTTTGGTGCTATGCGTAATTATGTAAAAATGCAAGACAATTTTAATTGTTACTTTTTTGTTGCTAACTGGCATAGCTTAACTACCCATCCTGATACAAAAGCATTACAAGAAAGTGTATATAGGGTTATAGCAGAAAATATAGCTTGCGGATTAGATCCTAACAAAGTGGCACTTTATGTACAAAGTGATGTACCTGAAATTGCTGAACTATACTTATATCTAAATATGTTAGCATATAAAGGAGAATTGGAAAAAACCACTACATTTAAAGATAAAGCAAAACTGCAACCTGATAATATTAATGCTGGTTTATTAACCTATCCGGTTTTAATGGCCGCAGATATTTTAATTCATAGAGCTGTAAAGGTACCTGTTGGAAAAGATCAGGAACAGCATTTAGAAATGGCCAGGAATTTTGCAGAACGTTTTAATTTTAGGTACGGCAATATTTTTCCAGAACCCCAAGCATTTAATTTTGGTGATAACCTTATTAAAATAATGAGTTTAGACGGCAATGGTAAAATGAGTAAAAGTGAAAACCAAATGGCTACTTTATATTTAGCTGATGATGATGATAGTATTAGAAAAAAAATTATGAAAGCCAAAACAGATAGTGGCCCATCTATACCTAATTCTTTAAAACCAGATTACATTGAAAATTTATTTACTTTAATGAAAATTGTAAGTAAAGAAGAAGTTTACTATGCTTTTCAGGAAAATTATAACAATTGCACTATTCGTTATGGCGATTTTAAAAAGCAACTAGCCGAAGATATGGTTGCCTTTATACAACCTATTAGAGAAAAGGCAGCATCAATTCAAAATAACAAAGAACTATTACACCAAATTATGAGGCAAGGTGCCGAAAAAGCTAGAGAAAGTGCTCATGCCACACTTCAAGAAGTAAGAAAAGCGATTAGAATGATTTATTGATAACATAGGCAACTTCCTAAATTATTTTATTACATTCACCAAGTAACTACATTCAGCAAATTATAAAAATATCTTACAATAAATGTCCAAAATAAAAAAGCCAAAACATATTGCAGTAGCCGGCAATATTGGCGCAGGTAAAACAACACTTACACAAATGCTTAGTAAGCATTATAAGTGGACACCACAGTATGAAGATGTGGATCATAATCCTTATTTAATGGATTTTTATGAAGATATGCCTAGATGGAGTTTTAACCTTCAAATATACTTCTTGAATAAACGCCTCAATCAGTTATTAACCATTCAAAGAGGTAACGAAACCGTTATTCAAGATAGAACTATTTATGAGGATGCTACCATTTTTGCGCCAAATTTGCATGATATGGGTTTAATGTTAAAAAGAGATTTTGAAAATTATGAGAGTGGGGGGCATACAAGTGTACTTAATCAGCAGCTCAATGAACTGTTAGGTATAGCTGAACTCCATAATAACATTAGAGAATATATCAAAAAAAATAAAAAACATATCCATTGTAATATCAA
>JAGWPI010000098.1 GCA_028877005.1 Bacteroidota bacterium
CCAATAATGCACTGTCGGCGTGCGGGGTGTTTTGTAATGAGTCTGCTTGTAAATAGGCATCTGCCAAAGGTCCAAATTTGTTGCTATACTCTTCTAAAAATTGGTGTAATGCAGTAGATGCACTTGAGCCTTTTGTTGTATATGCTTTATAGTTATGTGCATCCATCTCAACTTTAATGTCTTTACTATCATTAATAAATAATACCTGTGGGCCGTTATCTATTGATAATAAATATAATCCTTCTGTTGAAGCAGTTCCTCTTAACTCAAAATTTCCGTTTGATGCTAATGTGGTGGAATCAACTACTACTGGTTGTTGTGCACCAAATGGTAATGCTTCTAATAGTATTTTATTAGAGGGTGCATGCTCTATCTTTCCGCTTACAATAAAAGCACCATATTTTTTTTGCTGACATGCAAATAGTGTTGCAACCAATACTATACTTATTACAACTTGTTTCATAAATGATGATTTGATTAAATAATTTTTTTTGATATAATTAATACTGAAATAATTATGGCTACTATGGTTTATTCATTTAACATTTTTTCTAATAAAATCGTAGTAGTTTTTGGATCTGCTTTTCCTTTGCTTATTTTTTTTACTTCCCCAACAAACAAACCTATTAAACCTTTTTTGCCTTTTTTGTATTCTAATACCTTTTCGGGCATAGCGTTTACTACTTGTTGTACCCAATTTACAATGGCGTCATTATCTGAAACCTGAATAATACCCATATTTTCGGCAGTAATGGCAGGGTTTGCGTTGGTTGCAATTAATGCAGGTAACAATTTATTAGCTGCAGTTGAAAAATTAACTTTACCATCTTCTATTAATTGTATAATGCCACATAAAGTTTTGGGCTGAAGGGTTAATTGGCTAAAATCTATACCTTGCTCATTAAGGTATTGTTTTAAGGGTCCTAATATCCAATTGGCAATAGCTTTGAAATAATGACATTGCGCTGCGGTAGCTTCAAAAAAGGATACTGTGTATTTATCTTCGCATAATTGATGTGCATCGTACCTACTTAACCCATATGTATGCTGTAACTTTTGTTTTAATACATTGGGTAGTATGGGCATTGTTTTTTTTATTGTTTCAATAGTAGATTGGTTGATGAAGAATGGCACTAAGTCCGGATCGGGAAAATACCGGTAATCATTGGCTTCTTCCTTTTCGCGTATGGCAAATGTGGTATCGCTATTGGCATCAAAACTTCTGGTTTGCTGTACAATTTTTTCACCTTTTTCAACCAAATTTATCATTCGTTCTATTTCAAAATCAATGGCTTTTTTTACATTACGTATTGAATTTAAATTTTTTACTTCCACTTTTGTGCCCAATTCTTTATCACCTTTTAACCGAATAGATATATTAGCATCGCAACGTAAACTACCTTCTTCCATATTGCCATCACAAATTTCTATCCAACGAACCAGTTTTCTAATTTCTGTTAAGTATTGAAAGGCTTCTTCTGCCGATTGGATACAAGGTTCAGTAACAATTTCAAGTAGTGGCGTACCTGCTCGGTTATAATCAACACAAGTAAATCCTTCTACTGCATCATGAATGCTTTTGCCGGCATCTTCTTCAATATGAATTCTATTTAAAAATATTTTCTTTTCAATATTTTCAATAAAAATGCTGATATATCCTCCTACACAAATGGGCGTGGTGTGTTGTGATATTTGATAACCTTTGGGCAAATCAGGATAAAAATAATTTTTGCGGGCAAAGCAATTTAGGCTTTCAATAGTGCAATGGCAAGCTAAACCCAATTTAATAGCATACTCTATTGCTTTTTTATTGATTTTAGGAAGCGTACCCGGGTGCGCTAATGTAATGGGATTGATGTGCGTATTAGGTTCTCCGCCAAACCGATTCGCATCACCGGAAAATAATTTACTGTTAGTTTGTAATTGTGCATGTACTTCTAAGCCAATTACAGTTTCATATTTAGGATAATCCATTCGTAGAATTCAATAGTCACGTGATAATTTACATTGTAAAGGTATCATTTTATCACATTGGGCAAAATGGCTTGTTTCAAAATAAAAAACCACACTAATACAATGTGATTAGTGTGGTGAGTTGGTTTTTTCAATGGGGAATGATGGTTTTATAAAGTGGCCTTTTTTATGGGTTTAGGAAATACAACAACGGTATTGTGTTTTTTGCCGTTGCGTAAGTAGGTTAAATTAATACTATCTCCGGCTTTTTTGTTGCTCAGTTTTTCCTTTATGTCTTCTATGTTTTTTATGGTAGTTCCATCTATTGAGGTAACAATATCACCTTGCGCTAATCCTGCTTTTTCAGCGGGTGAGTTAGGATTAATATTGTTTATTTTAACACCGGAATTATCACTTAATTCTTCAATTTGCACACCCAACATTGGTTTATTATTCATATTTCCGAAATCATTATCGGGCATATCATATATTGGCGGCATTTTAAAGTCATAAAGTTCTTCCATTTGTGGGTTACCATTTAAACCTCCTGTATTTTTGTCTAATATTGCTTTGGTAGTTTTATCTGCACCATTTCTTATAAATGAAATGGTAACTGTATCGCCGGGTTGGTATTTCCCAATGGTTTTGTATAAATCTTCCATATTTTTAATTGGGGTATCATCTACTTTTTGAATAATATCCCCTTTTTGAAGGCCGGCTTTTTCTGCTGATGCACCTGGTTTTACTTCTTTAATGGCAGCCCCGGATTCGTTTGTGGGGGTTTGGGTCATAACGCCTAACTGCGCTTTATTAGTAGCCATTGGTGCAATAGGTTGCATAAATCTTCTGAAAAATTGTGTCCCTCCTGAGGGGGGAGTACCGTTTTGAAACATTTGTTGTAATTGCTGTTTCAAATCAGTTATGGTGAAGCTTTTATCTGTTGAATCTATTTGTCTTAGTTCCACTGAACCATCTTTCCACTGGTCAACTGGTTTCCCATTTACCGTAATGTTTTTACCATCAATTACAATGGTTGTTTTTTGTTGTGGATTGCCTTTTCGATGAATGATTATATCTTGATTTTGATCTGTTTGTGCCATGCCTCCAACTGTAATAGCCATTGCCAGTAGGGGCATTATGAAATGCTTTTTGTTCATACTATCTTATTTTAAAAGTTATACGAAATGTTTAGTAGTTCAAAAATAAGTTGTTTTTTTTATTACGAAAACCTTCGGAAATGTTAAATAAGTGTTTGGCAAGAAAAAAACCGGTTGCTGAAACGACCGGTTTTAAAATGATTGATATGCGGGCATTAAAGTAACCCCTGAATAGTAGTAAAAATTTGATGTAAATTACTAGCATCTTGCCCACCGGCAGTAGCCAGCGTTTTTTGTCCGCCACCGCTCCCTTTTATAATAGGGGCAATGTGTTGTTTAATTAATTGATTGGCATCCCATTTCAGTTCATTCACCATTGTATCTGATAATAAAACAGCCACATAGGGTTTGCCATTAATATTGGCGGCCAACACTACCACATAATTGCCTGCTAATTTGTTTTTTAATTGAAAACAAAGTTTTTTTAGTAAATCGGGTTCTATTACCTCTACTTGTTGGCCAATAAATTGAATATGATTAACGGTAATGGGTTGCTGTAGTAAAGTAGTTTCTATTTGTTCCAATTGCTTTAATTCTAAAAATGCTACTTGCTTTTTTAAATGTGCATTTTCTGTCAATTGTTGTTCAATAGCTTTTAAAATATCTTTGGGCTGTTTCAATAATATTTTTGCATTGTGAAGTGTATGCAATTGTTCTTGTAACCAATGTTCGGCAGCAATACCGCAAACAGCTTCAATTCTACGCACACCTGCTGCAACAGCTGTTTCGTGCTGAATGGCAAAGAAGCCTAACTCGCCTGTACTGCTTACATGGGTACCGCCGCACAATTCAACGGAATAAGAGGGGTCAATAATTACCACACGAACCTCATCGCCATACTTTTCACCAAATAAAGCCATTGCACCCATTGCAAGCGCCTCTTCTTTTTTCATACTGCGAATAACAACAGGTATATTTTCTCTTATTTTTTCATTCACAATGGCAGCAATTTTTTCTAAATCTTCGGTTGAAATTTTTGCAAAATGTGAAAAATCAAATCGTAAATAGGTATCGTTTACCAAGCTACCCTTTTGCGCTACATGCGTTCCTAACACTTTTCTAAGTGCAGCGTGTAACAAATGGGTGGCTGTGTGGTGCGCCATAATTGCCTTACGGCGAGGTATATTAATTTGTGCTTTTATAGTATTTTGTAAATGGGTAGGTAACGCATCGGCAAATTGAATGAATAAGTTATTTTCTTTACGTGTATCGGTTATGGCAATACTATCTTCACCAATTTGAAGCCATCCGGTATCGCCCACTTGCCCACCGCTTTCTGCATAAAAAGGGGTAGCATTTAAAACAATTTGATAGGCCTGTTTGCCTTTTGAGCTTACTTTCCGGTATTGAACAATTTGTGTATCTATAGATAAAGTATCATAACCCACAAATTCAGTAAAAGCATTGGGCTGCAATATAACCCAATCATCGGCATCAATAGTACCTGCTGCTCTTGAACGGTTTTTTTGTAATTGCATTTCAGATTCAAAGCCTTTATCATCTACTTGTAAATTATTTTCAGCAGCAATAAGTTTAGTTAAATCTATCGGAAATCCAAATGTATCAAATAGTTCAAAGGCATTTTTCCCATCAATAATCTGTTGTGTTTGTTGTGCTTGATGTATGAGTTCTTCCATTTTTTTCAGCCCTTTGTCCAAGGTTCTTAAAAAGGCATCTTCTTCTTCTTTTATTACTTTGGTTACAAACTCAACTTGTTGTTGTAATTCAGGAAATACTTGTTTGAATTGATGTGCGACTGCCGGAATAAGTTGATGTAATAAAGGTTGTTTGTATTGCAGATAAGAGAAATAGTAACGTACAGCTCTACGTAAAATGCGTCTTACAACATATCCTGCACCATTATTAGCCGGCAGCTGGCCATCGGCAATTGTAAATGCAATAGCACGAATATGATCGGCAATTACTCTAAAAGCAATATCAGGTTTTGTTTGTGTATTGTAATATTGTTGGCCGGTAATTTGTTCGGTTAATGCAATGGTGGGTGTAAATAAATCGGTATCGTAGTTGCTGTTTTTGTTTTGAATAACTCTTACCAATCGTTCCAATCCCATCCCCGTGTCTACATGTTTGGCAGGCAAGGGCTCTAGTTTACCATTTTTTAAACGGTTGTATTGAATAAAAACATTATTCCATATCTCAATTACTTGTGGATGATCTTTATTAACAAGCGTTTTGCCGTCAATGGCTAACCGTTCTTCATCTGTTCTACAGTCAATATGAATTTCGGTGCAAGGTCCGCAGGGGCCTGTATCACCCATTTCCCAAAAATTATCTTTTTTGTTACCACGTAAAATTCTTTCAGGTGTAATCCATTTACTCCATTCGCTACGCGCTTCTTCATCTTCGGGTAAGCCCTCTGCTGCATCGCCTTCAAAAACGGTTACATACAATCTGTCTCGGTTAATTTTGTATACTTCCGTTAATAGTTCCCAGCTCCAAGCAATGGCTTCTTTTTTAAAATAATCACCGAAACTCCAATTCCCCAGCATTTCAAACATGGTATGGTGATAGGTATCTACGCCTACTTCTTCCAAATCATTATGTTTGCCACTTACTCTAAGGCATTTTTGGGTATCGGCCACACGAAGGGCAATAGGCTGGCTAATACCTAAAAAAATATCTTTAAACTGATTCATGCCGGCATTAGTAAACAATAAAGTGGGATCATTTTTTAACACAATAGGGGCTGATGGTACTATTTGATGTCCTTTTGAGGAAAAAAAATCTAAAAACTGTTGTCTTATTTCTGCCGATGTTAACATACCTATATCAAAATTTTACTAAAAGTTTAGCAATCATTACAATTACCTTTGCCATTTATTTGGCAGCGTTCAAAGGTAAGTATAACGAGGTGCTCAAACATACTACAACTCGCTAAATTTTATTTCATACAAATAAATATTTGTATTTGTTAATGTGTTAAGTTGTCGAGTGGTGAATTATGAATGTGTAAACATATGGTTGTATCTGCCATTATTTCAGGAAAATTTTGCCGAAAAAAGCAATTTTAAATATATTTAAAGTGTGAAATGTGCAAATGGGTATAATGAATGATCCAATGTTCTAATGCCATACTCTTATTGTATGGGAAACTGTATGGGTATTTTTATCCTTATAGTATTTAAAAACAAGTAATTTATGCGGAAAATAAAATATTATTATAATACACATACACTCCGATTTGAGAAATTGGAAACTCCCTTACGGGTGAGGATTTTACAAGTGATTGGCTTTATTGCTGCTTCGTTGGTAACAGGTATATTATTGGTTTTGTTGGTATTTCAGTTTGTAGATAGTCCAAAAGAAAAATTACTTAGACAACAAAACAGAGACCTCGCTGAAAATTACACCTTAATTCAAGAAAGGGTTAAACAATTGGAAATTCAGATGCAGGAATTAGAAGATAGGGATAATAATGTGTATAGAACTATTTTTGAGTCAACACCCATTCCGGATAGTGCACGAACAAAGATTATAGAAACAAAAAATGAAATAAAACTGTTAGAAGGGCAAACAGAAACTGAGTTAGTGAATAATATTAAAAGCCAATTGAATAACTTAACACTTCGGGTAGCTTATCAGGGTAAAAGTTATGGTGATATTGACAATATGATTAAAAACAAGGAAAAATTACTTTTGGCCATTCCCGCCATTCAACCTGTTAGTAACAAAAATTTAAACAGAATTGCCAGTGGCTTCGGTTATAGAATTGATCCGGTTTATAAGGTAACTAAATTTCATGCGGGATTAGATTTTGCTGCGCCTTTGGGAACCCCAATTTATGCAACAGCCGATGGAGTTGTACAAACCGCTGGTTTTAATACCGGAGGTTATGGTAATGAAGTGGTCATTAATCATGGATATGGTTATCAAACTTTATATGGACACATGTATAAGGTAAAAGCCAAACCAGGTGAACTAATTAAAAGAGGCGAGGTAATTGGTTATGTAGGAAGTACCGGTAAAAGTACGGGTCCACATTGCCACTATGAGGTACATAAAAATGGCAAACCTGTTGATCCTATTTATTATTTTTATAATGATTTAACGCCTGCTCAATTTGATAGGATTTTAAAACTGGCGGCTACTGCCAACCAAAGTTTAGACTAATTGAAACATTTATAATTTTTAATTGTATTGTAATAAAACCATTTGTGGAAGAAGATATACGGGCATATTTTTTTAAAATTGTAAATACAATAGCAGCTATTTTGCTTTGGCTGTTTATTAATATTGCAATAGGTTTAAGGCTTAGGTTTGCAGAAATACAACAGCACATAACCCTTGGGAATGTCCTATATTATGTTTGGGTAGTTTTGAGTGGTATTTTAGCGTACGTTTACATTCAAAAAATTTGGCGAAAAAAATAAGTTTTTTTTAAAAAATTAAAAGAAGAATTAAGCACTGTGATCTGCTATGATAAACCATTTTCCTTTTATTTTCTTGAATAAAAGCGTATAGTAACCTTCAATATTACCATTTTCCCTCGCTAAATGCCATTTACCTGTTACATAGTAATACTTTTTCCCCAATGGTTGCATGGCTAAAATAGTTGAAGTAAAGTGCCCCATAGCTACTTTGGTAGCATAATGTGCTTTGTAATTAGAAAGCGTTTGATTATAACCATATATAGGCCCATTTTTCCCAATAAATTGCAAGCTGTCATTTTTCCAATAGCCATCCATAAAAGCATCCAAGTTGCCATTATTCCAAGCAATTTCTTGTTGATGTAATAATTGTTGAATGGCTAATTCATTTTTCGATGCTTGTGCTTTAGCCAAAATGGGAAAAAAACTCAGTAAAATAATTATGAATTTCATGCTTTTTTTTTAAAAGTAAGCAGTGAAAGTAGTAAAATGACCGTATTTTAAATAAATCTCAAAACTTTTCGCATAAAAATATAGCCCTATTTACTTTGTTTCTTTTTTTTATTTAATTTCCCGCCATGCAAAATGATGATACTTTACTGTTATATGAGTTTCGCCAACCTTCTACAAAAGAGCGGGCATTCACCGGTATTGTAAAAAAATATCAGGAAAAATTGTATTGGCATATTAGAAGAATGGTGGTGAATCATGAGGATGCGAATGATGTATTGCAAAATGTTTTTATTAAAGCTTGGAAAGGTTTGGAAAATTTTAGAGAAGATAGCCAACTATATACATGGTTATATCGTATTGCTACGAATGAGTGCCTTACATTTTTAGAGCAACAAAAGAAAAAAGGTACATTAAGTTTCGATGAAATGGAATCGGGTTTAAGTAATAAAATAAAAGCTGATGAAAATTTTAATGCCAATCAGTTAGAATGGAAACTGCAGTTGGCCATTCAACAATTGCCTGAAAAACAACGATTGGTGTTTAACCTGCGTTATTTTGATGAAATGCCTTATGAGGAAATGAGTAAAGTATTAGATACCAGCGAGGGCGCATTGAAGGCGAGCTACCACCATGCAGCTAAAAAAATTGAAGAA
>JAGWPI010000099.1 GCA_028877005.1 Bacteroidota bacterium
CCCATTCAAAAACTTGACCATACCAGTATTATTCACTTATCTTTGAAAACTTAAAGAAAACCAGTTTAAAACTTTTGTAAAGAACACTCACCCTTAATTTTAGAAAAAAATTAAACGTCAATGAAGCAAATTAAGTATTTCTTTTTTTTACCCGCCAGCTTGGTATTACTCTTTATTTCTTGTGCCAGAACAGTACTAGACCCTACTCAAAGTAGTGGAAACTGGGTTTTATCACCCAATGATTTTGTGGGCGACCAGCGAACTGCAGCCTGTTCATTTACTGTTGGCAACGTAGCTTACATAGGAACCGGTTACAATTTAGCTAAAAACATTCGCTATTCTGACTTATACTCGTTTGATCCTACAAAAGGAGCCAATGGTAGTTGGACACAGTTAGCCAATGCCCCATCTGCGTTTACACCCAGAAGCAATGCAGTGGCATTTGCTATAGGCTCAAATGGCTATATTACCACCGGCCAGGATAACTTTAATAACTTTTTGAATGATACTTGGCAGTACAATACCCTTACCAATACATGGGTGCAAAAAGCAAGTTTTGCAGGAACGCCACGTATTGATGCATTAGCATTTTCAATTGGTAATTTAGGCTATTTACTGTGCGGATATGATGGAGGTTCAAATAAAAAAGACTCTTGGCAGTATGATCCTAATGCTGACAGTTGGTCATTAACTCCCACTCAGTTCACCGGTAGTAAGCGCCAAGGCGGTATTGTGTTTGTTTATAAAAACAAAGCTTATATAGTAACCGGCAATAACAATGGTGAAGTAAATGATTTTACCGTTTTTGATCCATCCAACTCAGCTAATCCCTGGAATCAGTTGCGCCCTATTACCAATGTTAGCGCAGATACATATGATGATTTATATACCAACATTATACGTGACCACGGTGTGGGGTTTGTATTAGGCGATTCTGCTTACATCACTACCGGACAAAATGGGGGATACAATATTAGTACTTGGGGATATGATTTTGTGAATGACTTATGGTTCCAAAAAACCAACTTTGAAAGAGCCGGCCGTTCTGGTGCAATTGGATTTTCCGTAGCCGGAAGAGCTTTTGTTACCACAGGTTCTGGTGGCTCGGCTTATTATGATGATTTAAATGAATGGTTACCCTATCAACCATATAATCCAAATGATTAAAAAGTATTGGGTATATATTTTATTTGGGATAGCAGTTATTTTATATGTGATTACCGGGATATTAGAAAAAAATAAAAAATCATCTATTCCCCAAATAACCTATAAAACTTATTATTCAGATAGTTTACAATGGGGTTATGATATTTATGTGAATAACCAATTGCGTTTTCACCAAAATATTATACCCGGCGCTTCCGGTAGAAAAGGTTTTGTTTCTGAAGAACAAGCGGCTACTATTGCTAAGTTGGTAATTAATAAAATGAAGAATCATCAAGCTCATTTTCCTACCATTACAACAGCAGAATTAGATAGTTGTGGTATAAAAAGATGAAATTATTTTCATAGTATAAAAAAACCGGCAAAAATAATTGCCGGTTTTTTTATACTTTTTTATCGGCTTATATCAGCTAAAAGGGATATTGATTCGCTGCAATCATTGCCTGTGCTATTGTTCTTCTGGCAGCTTTTGTGTTGTAAGGCTCTACTTTTGTAAATCTTTTCAACCCAATATGCATCATTCTTAATTCATCGCCATCAGCAAAACTATTCAGTGCATCTTTTCCTGATTTACTAATTCTTTCTGCGGCATCATATAAATAGGTTCTAACCATGGCAGCCTGAACACTTACTGCAGATTCGCCCTTTACACCGGCCAATTTTATTAAACGAAGCAAAGCGCTTTCAACATGGTACACTTCAATAGCCATATCAGCTATATTCATTAACAGTTCTTGTTCTTTTTCTAACTGCATCATTAGTTTTTGAACCGCTGAACCAGCTACTAACAATATTGCCTTTTTAAAATTGGCAACATATTTCAATTCTTGAGCAAATAATGCATCAGACTCTGAACTAAAATCGGGTATACTCATCA
Organism: Bacteroidota bacterium; assembly: GCA_028877005.1. Lineage (GTDB taxonomy): Bacteria > Bacteroidota > Bacteroidia > Chitinophagales > Chitinophagaceae > Hydrotalea. Next base: position 2,042 of record JAGWPI010000099.1, read on the forward strand.
ACTCTTTTGAAACAGCCAGAGCCGGACCCATTAAATCTAATTTGCCCTTCATGGCACGCTTAAGCATCATATCAACGGTTAATAAGCGATTAATTTCATTGGTGCCTTCATAAATACGATTAATTCTGGAATCACGATATGCTTTACTAATAATGTATTCATCGCTAAAGCCATTACCTCCATGTATTTGTACACCTTCATCTACTACATAATCCAATAATTCACTTCCAAATACTTTTAGCATAGCACATTCAATAGCAAACTCTTCTGCAGCACCTAATAAAGAAGTATCGAATCCTGCACCGCTTTGCATTAATTCTGCCTCTTTTAAATCAATCCATTTTGCGGTTCTATACAATGCTGATTCAGCTACCCAAATGCGTATGCACATTTCGGCTAACTTATGTTGTATGGCACCAAAACTGGCAATAGGCACTTTAAATTGTTCGCGGGTGTTGGCATATTGTACAGAAATACCTGCCGCTTTTTTACTAGCGCCTAAAGCAGCTGCATCTAACTTTAATCTACCAATATTTAAAATATTAAAAGCAATAATATGTCCCCGACCAATTTCGCCTAAAACATTTTCAACCGGCACCTTACAGTCTTGAAAGTATAATTGCACTGTGGATGAGCCTTTAATACCCATTTTATGTTCTTCGGGGCCTTGTGTAAACCCTTCAAACCCACGTTCTACAATAAATGCAGTAAACTTATCACCATCAATTTTAGCAAAAACAGTATATACATCTGCAAAGCCACCATTAGTTATCCAACATTTCTGGCCATTTAATAAGTAATACTTTCCATCATTACTTAATGTTGCAGTTGTTTTAGCACTTAATGCATCACTACCACTATTAGGTTCTGTTAAGCCATAGGCGCCTTTCCATTCGCCCGATGCTAATTTGGGAATATATTTTTGTTTTTGTGCAGGTGTTCCAAAATACAAAATAGGCAATGATCCAATGCCGGTATGAGCAGCAATAGCTACAGAAAATGAAAAGCCCCCGCCTAGACCTTCATTTACAATAGTTGAGGTAATAAAATCTTTACCTAAGCCACCGAATGTTTCGGGAAAGGAGGTAGAAAGCAAGCCTTGCTCACCGGCTTTTTGTAAAAGAGAAGGCATTAAGCCCGGTTCTAACTGATCAATGCGGTCGATAATAGGCTCAATTTCAGCAGCAATAAATTGGTGACACATGTCCATCACCATTTTTTGCTCCTCGTCAAAATCTTCCGGAATAAAAGTTTGCTGTGCTTCACTTTCCTTAATTAACCATTCGCCACCCTTTAGTAGCATATGTGTTGTATCGGTTAACATATTGTATTATTTTATGCGTTAAGAATAAATTTGAATAGTATGAAGTACTATTTTAAATTGTCATAAACCTGCTGTAAAACTTTTTTTACCACTTCCACATCTTGTTTGTTAATACCAATTAAGGCTTCTTCCATGGTTTGATTGGCCAATTGCAAGGTAATTTCTTGCATGACTTTTGCCGAATCTGTTAAGCAAACCAAATTAATTCTTCTGTCTGTTGGCGAAGGATGCCTATTTACCAATCCTTGTTTTTCTAAGTTATCAATTAACCTGGTAATACTGGGTTTATCTCTAAAAGTTCTATTACACAATTCCTGTTGGCTTAAACAGTCTTCTTTCCATAAATGATATAAAATACTCCATTGCTCAATTGTAATATCTAGTCCGGCTTGCCTAAAGTTTTTTTGTAAGCGCCTAGCTACTGCTATAGATGCCATGCCATTAATAACACTATATAATTCTCCTCTTTTAAATTGGTTGTTTGGCATATAGTTAGTTATGCAACTATTTTCAAAATTGGTGTATCTTTATCAAAATACCAAGTAAAATTTGCAAAATTTTTGTAAGTATTTAAAGCATTGCAGCTGTGATACAGGAAACCATTATTTTTCAAAACTCGGTTATTCAATACTACAGAATTGGCCATGGAGCGCAAATAATGATTGCATTGCATGGTTATGGAGAAAATGGACAAAGTTTTTCATTTTTAGAAAGCACATTAGGTAATGATTATACCATTATTGCCATTGATTTACCTTTTCATGGCGGAACTATTTGGAATGAAGGATTACATTTTTCGATAAATCAGCTATGGAACATTATTGCCGCCATTAAGGTTGATAACAAACAACCACTGATTATTTTAGGTTATAGTATGGGAGGAAGAATAGCTTTACAACTTTTAGAAAATTTTCCTGCACATATTCAACAACTAATTTTATTAGCACCCGATGGTTTACATCATAACAAATGGCACTATTTATCTACACAAACAAGGCTCGGCAATAGGCTATTTAAATGGACTATGCAACATCCCCAACCTTTATTTATTGGCATGAATACAGCATGTAAGCTGGGCTTATTCAATAAAAGTGTTTTTAATTTTGCACACTATTATTTGGATGATGCACTTGCCAGAAAGCAATTGTATGAAAGATGGACCACTTTGCGAAGATTTATGCCCAACCACCAAATTTTGAAAAAAAATATTCAAAAATTTCACATACCCATATCAATCATTTTTGGAAAATTTGATCGGATAATTACACCAAAGTATGGCAAGCAATTTAAAACAGGCATAGAAACTTGGGTAAAAATTTACATTGTAGAGGCCGGACATCATTTACTAAAAGAAAAAAATGCTCAATTA
>JAGWPI010000100.1 GCA_028877005.1 Bacteroidota bacterium
ACAGATTGGGGTTGGGACTGGAAAGACAGTTCTAAAGTTCCTACAAAAAGGATACCTCAGTATAATGAATTTTTAAACAACCAATACCCTTATCCTGCTAAGCCTCGCGATCAATGGGAATTAGGGTTAAGTGCCGGTAGTTCCTTTATTTTAGGTGATAGAGCTATTTTATCCGGCGGATATAATGGTGGTATTGTGGGTGGTATTTCACTTCGCAAGTCTATTAGCCATGTTTTTTCATTAAGAGGTGCTTACAATGGTTCAATTGTTTCTATTCCTAGCAATTCCAGCGGCTTTGTTTGGGCTAAAAACTATACTCATATGGGTTCTATTGATGCCATTGCTTCATTAAACTCTATGAGCCATTACAGAGGTAATCCTAAATGGGATGTATATGTTTTTGGTGGTTACTCATTAATTTATACTAGAGTAATGACTAACCAAGGTGGTTCACTACATAATTTATACTACCCGCAAACCAATTTAATTGGAACCTCCAATTTTCCTAACGATGCTCCAGCCGTAAATGGTCGCCACACTTGGGCTTTAATGCATGGGTTAAGTTATGGTGCAGGCGTATCTTATAAAATTAGCAACCGAGTAAATATTGGAATTGAACAAAGGTTTACAGTTCCTATGTTTGGTAATGATTATTTAGATGGCAATAAATTAGGTAACTCAGGTGATCAATACAGTTTTTCTACAGCACATTTAAACATTAACTTAGGAAAAACTGCTAAAAGAGTTCAACCTTTATGGTGGATTAATCCCTACAATTATGAGTATAATGAGTTGAACAGCCCCAAGCACATGAAAATGCCAAAAGTTGTTTTACCTGATGCTGACGGAGATGGTGTAACTGACCAATTTGACTTAGAACCAAATACCCCAGCCGGTGCACCTGTTGATAGCCATGGTAGAGCAAAAGATACAGATGGTGATGGTGTTCCTGATTATAGAGATAAAGAAATCTTAACACCACAAAGCTGTTTCCCTGTAAATGCTGATGGCGTTGGTACTTGTCCTGAGCCTGCATGCTGCAAGGAATTAAGGGATATGATTGCCAATATGCAAAAAGCACCTGTTTGCAATATCAATAGCTTACCTAGTGTTCAATTCAAAAAAGGTGATAAATTAACTAAAGAAGCCATGCAGTTATTAGATGCTGCTGCAGCTAGCATAAAAGCAAATCCTGATTGTAAGGTAAAAGTAATTGGGCATCCTGCTGCTAGTAAAGCCGCTCAACAAATGGCATGGGAAAGAGTAAATGCGGTAATTAAATACTTAGTTGACAAACAAGGTATTTCTGAAAGTAGATTCATCTTCTCCTATGATGGCGGTTCCGGCGATGCAAATACAATTGATTTACAAGGAACGATGGAAGAAGGTCCAAATACTGTACCTGCTCCCCATCCAAACTTAAGAAGTAGAAATTAAAATTTAAGCCATAATTTTAAAAAGGCCCCTATTTTGGGGCTTTTTTAATTTTGGTCAATATTTCATTCACTAGATACCCATTAGGCTAAGCCTTTTTATTGTAAAATAGGCTTCATTTAAAAGAATATTAACGTATGTTTTAAAGCTACGTTCTTATATTGCCAAAATTATTTACCTTCGCAAACTTGTATGAAGAAACTAGTATTGTTTTCACTAATAATTTTGGGATTTGCTGCTTGCTCAAGAAAAGGGGTTAAGCTTCAAAAAAGTCATCGTTTCTCGCAGATTTTAAAGAGTAAGGATATTGATTATAAATTTAAGATGGCCGAACAATACTATGTGAATAAAAAATACAATTTTGCTCAACAGCTCTTTGAAGATTTGTTTCCATATGTAAAAGGAACGGAACGGTATGAAGATATGTATTATAAATTGGCATATTGCTACTATTACCAAAAAGATTATTTAAATGCCGAAAACTATTTTAAAACATTTACTGAAACATTCCCTTCCAGTGCAAAAACAGAAGAATGCGAGTACATGCGAGCCTACACTTATTATAAACAATCTCCAAAACCTGAGCTCGATCAAACAAATACAAATAAAGCTATTGGGTTAATGCAGGCATTTATTAATATGCACCCTAGCTCACCTAAAATTAAAGAAGCTAGCCATATAATTGATTTATGTAGAGAAAAGTTAGAAACAAAAGATTATCTTAATGCGCAATTATATTACAATTTAGGTTATTTTAAAGCAGCTGCCATTACTTTTTCAGGTGTATTAGACAATTACCCTGATTCTAAAAATGGCGATTTATACAAATATCAATCTATCAACTCTTACTTTAAATATGCTGAAATGAGTTATCCGGATAAGCAGTTGGAAAGATTTGAAAAAGTTAAAGCAGATTGTTCAGACTTTATAGATAGATTTCAGGATAGCAAATACACTGCGGAAATTACAAAAATCAATAAACAAACAAATAACTTAATAAAAAATCTACAAAATGAGCAAACTAAGAAGACAGCTCAGCGCTAATATACCTAGCTCTGTTGAACCTAAAAGTTTGAAAGATATTAAAGATATCACCGGTAATCTTTATGAGTCTATTGCAATTGTTGCCAGAAGGGCCAATCAAATTAACATTACCATTCGGGAAGAGTTGCATAATAAATTAGATGAATTTGCTAGCCATACCGACAGTCTGGAAGAAATTCATGAAAATAAAGAACAAATAGAGATTTCTCGTGCCTACGAGAAAATGCCCAATCCGGCAATTCTTGCTTTAAATGAATTTATGGAAGGAAAAATTTACTACCGTTTAAATAACGATAACGATTTATTCAGATAAAGCAACAAAATGTATTAAAATTGATAAAAGGGCAGTATATATACTGCCTTTTTTGTTATTTGCAGTTTAATTAAAATACCATGTTGAAAGGGAAAAAAATATTAATAGGTATTACCGGTAGTATTGCTGCCTATAAAGTAATTTATTTGGTTCGGTTGCTGGTAAAATCCGGTGCAGAAGTAAAGGTTATTATGACTGCATCTGCAAAAAATTTTGTGAGTCCGTTGGTATTAGAAACACTCAGTAAAAATGCGGTATTAGAAAATTTAACCGAATCGTCAACCTGGGCAAACCATGTGGCGTTAGGCCGTTGGGCCGATGTATTTTTAATTGCACCACTCAGTGCAAATAGTCTTGCAAAAATTGCCAACGGAATATGCGATAATTTATTGATGGCCGTTTATCTTTCTGCTACTTGTCCGGTTGTAGCGGCTCCTGCTATGGACGAAGACATGTGGTTACATCCTGCTACAAAACGAAATATTCAGCATGCAGCATCAGATGGTGTTCATTTTATTCCTATTGAAAATGGTGAGTTGGCCAGTGGCTTAGTAGGTGAGGGCCGAATGGCTGAACCTGAAACCATTGTAAACTTTTTAATTAGTCAGTTTTTTAGAGGTACATTATTAAAAAACAAAACTGTTCTGGTAACTGCTGGTCCTAC
>JAGWPI010000101.1 GCA_028877005.1 Bacteroidota bacterium
ATTCGGCTAATATTGGTGGTTATCCCGGCTCATTAGTAACAACTGTTTTGGGTGATGGTAGCATTGGTTCTGAGCGACAAACAGAGTTGGAAGCAGGGGTAGATATAAGTGTTTTGGAGGGAAAGTTAAGTTTGGAAGCCACTTTTTATAATAAGGTGGTAAAAGATTTACTGTTACAAGGCCAAGTGCCTGCTTCAACCGGATTTAGCTCCAGATATTTAAACGCTGGTAGCTTGCGTAATCGCGGTGTTGAATTAAGTTTAAAAGCCATACCTGTTGAAAATAAAAATTTTAGATGGAGTTCAACTACTAACTTTTGGTTAAACCGTTCTTTAATTACACAATTAAATATCCCTGCTTTTCCATTGGGTGCATTTGGTACTACTTTAGGTACTTATTTTATTCAGCAAGGAGCAACGGCAACCCAAATTGTGGGTTTAAATGGCAATGGTGGAATAGGCAAGCTGGGGGATGCAGAACCCACTTTTCAAATGAATTTTTTGAACGATTTTACTATTTATAAAAATTGGTCACTACGCTTTTTAATTCATTGGAAACAAGGGGGTGATGTAATTAATTTAACGCAATTATTAACCGATTTAGGTGGCACAAGTCCTGATTTTGATGTGTTACAGAGTAATGGGAAAACTGCAGGAGAAAACAGAATTGCGGCATTGGGAGTTTCCTCTCGTCCTTTTGTACAAAATGCCAGTTTTGTTAAATTCAGGGAAATTGGTTTATATTATACATTACCTTATAAAATTAAAAACATTGAACGCATCCAGCTTGGTATTTCAGGTAATAATTTAATTGTTATTACACCTTATGTAGGGTATGATCCTGAGGTTTCTAACTTTGGTGTTGGATTTTCTTCCGGGGTAGATGTAACACCTTTTCCAACATCTAAAAGAGTTCAGTTTCATGTAGCAATTTCTTTTTAATTACATAAAACATTTTATATGAAAAATTTTAATACCATAATCTTTCTTATCATCTTTATGCTGTTATTAAGTACAGCTTGCAAAAAGGAACCAATTCCATATTTAAATGGACCTACTTCGCAACAAATTACAGCTAATGCTACTATTAGTGAATTAAATAATTTGGTTACAGGCACCGAGTCGAGCTTAAGAAATAATATTGCCATTTATTTAGATGTTGTTAGTATGATTGGTCGAGAAGGATATCGTTTCTCAGGATCTGAACCACGTTATACTTCTGACTTACTTGGGGCAGGAAATGCTATTTTAGATAACAATACCTTTTACTTAACGAATCCTTGGGGCTCTAGGTATAACACCATTCGTAATGCCTATATTTTAATTCAAGCGGCCACCAATTCTTCTTATTTAACTGATGCGCAAAAAAAAGCCTACACAGGCTGGGCTAAAACCATAATTGCCTATCAGTTGTTATTAAATTTAAATTTAACATATGAAAATGGTATTAGGGTGGATGTTGCCAACTACAATAATTTGGGACCAATAGTAGGTTTAAGTGATGCATTAACTGCTATTAGTAACCTATTAAATCAGGGACTTACAGATTTAACCGGCAGTGATGTTATTTTTAATTTATCATCAGGATTTAATGGGTTTACTACTACAAGTTCTCTTGCACAATTTAATAGAGCCCTTGCTGCAAGAGTAGATGTTTATCAGCAAAACTGGACAGCAGCATTAACTGATTTAGCTAATTCATTTTTTAATTTAAATGGTAGCTTTAATACGGGAGTATACCATGTTTTTTCTACCGCATCAGGTGATCAGCTAAATCCTCTATACTTACCCTTAAACAATACCGGCGAAAATCGTTTGGCACAACCATCCTATGTAACAGATATTGAGCCGGGCGATGATAGAATTAATAAAGTAGCTTTACGCAATACACCTGCAACCCAAAGCGGATTAACCAGTAACTATGATGTAGCCATTTTTAAAACAAATGTTGATCCTGTTGCTATTATTAGAAATGAAGAACTCATTTTAATTTATGCTGAAGCAAAAATTCAAACGAATGCATTAAGCGATGCACAAACAGCAATTAATATAATTCGTAACGGGCATAACTTGCCGAATTATAATGGCCCTTTAACACAGGCTGCATTAATAACCGAAATGTTGAAGCAAAAAAGGTATTCACTCTTTTATGAAGGATACAGGTGGATAGATGTTCGAAGGTATAATTTGCTTAGTACCTTGCCATTAGACAGACCTACCGACCATATATGGAAACAATTTCCTTTGCCTTTTTCTGAAAATTAAATAGTATAAATATTTAATAAAATAACCGCAGCATTTTTAAAACTGCGGTTATTTTTTATTTAACGAATTTCTTTTTTAATACAGAAAGTGCATCTGATATACTTAATTGGCTAAGGTCTTCAGATTTTTTTTGTTTTACTTGGATAGGTGTTTTTTTTATTGTAGCACCTTTATCATCTGCCTGTTTAATAGAAAGTGCAATTCTTTTTCTTGCTATATCAACCTCCAAAACTTTTACTTTAACTTTATCATTAAGTTTTACTGCTTCTGATGGGTCGGCAATATAACGGTGTGCCATTTCACTTACATGAACTAATCCATCTTGTTTAACTCCTATATCTACAAATGCGCCAAATCTGGTAATATTGGTTACAATTCCTGGTAAAATATCGCCCGGTTTTACATCCTCAATTGTGTAAATTCCGGCAAATTCAAATTGTTCTATCTCGTTACGGGGGTCTAAGCCGGGTTTTTTTAGTTCATTAATAATATCCTGAATTGTTAATGTACCAATAGTTTCAGAAATGTATTTAACAGGTTCAACACATTTTAATAAACTTTCATTACCAATTAAATGCTGTACATCAGTATTTAAATCATGAGCAATTTTTTCAACAATAGCGTACGCTTCAGGATGAACAGCACTGGCATCTAATGGATTATTAGCTTGTGGAATTCTTAAAAATCCTGCGCATTGTTCAAAAGTTTTTTGTCCTAATCGGGGCACATTTAATATTTGTTTTCGATCAGAAAATTTACCTATATTATTTCTATATTCAATTATTTGAGCAGCCAAAGTG
>JAGWPI010000102.1 GCA_028877005.1 Bacteroidota bacterium
GAAACTATTTTAGAAGTTCCTTTAACTACGCCCATTTTACCTAATAGCAAAACTGCTATGAAAGTTACTTTTAAAGCCCAAGTGCCTATACAAATTAGGCGCAGTGGTCGCGATAATGCAGAAGGTATCAGGTATAGTATGAGCCAATGGTATCCTAAAATGGTGGAGTATGATTATCAAGGATGGAATGCTAACCCTTATATTGCTCGAGAATTTTATGGTGTTTGGGGTAATTTTAATGTAAAAATTACCATTGATAAAAACTACATGGTTGCCGCTACAGGTATTTTACAAAATGCAGATGCTATTGGTTTTGGATATGAAAAATCTGGTGTAAAAGTTTCAGAACCCAAAACTAGCACACTTACATGGCATTTTATTGGTAATAACGTTCACGACTTTGTGTGGGCAGCTGATCCTGATTACAAACATTTATCAAAAAAAATACGACCTGGTTTAACGTTGAATGTATTTTATAAAGCTGGCGATGCCCATACGGATAGTGCTTGGAAAAATGTATTATGGTCGGCTGAACACGTACTGCCATATATTGAAAAAAGATTTGGTGCTTATCCATACCCACAATACTCATTTATTCAAGGCGGCGATGGTGGTATGGAATATGCAATGGCTACTCTTATTAAGGGTCCTAGTTTAGGTACTGTTTTTCATGAATGGATGCATAGTTGGTATCAACAAATTTTAGGTACCAATGAAAGCTTGTTTCCTTGGATGGATGAAGGTTTTACTACTTATGCTGAATCAGATGTAATGGCTTGGTATAATGAAAATATTGCTCAAAATTCTCCCTACACAAGTATTCCCGTAAAAAATTATCTGAAAAATAAAGTAATTGCGGATGCCTATAAATTACCTAAAAATCAGTATGATAGTTACCAGTCTTATTTTGCATTGGCCCGAAGCCCTTATGAAGAGCCTATGAGTACGCATGCTGATCATTATAATACCAACTTTGCCTACTCATTAGCAGCTTATAGCAAAGGGGCTGTATTTTTGGAACAATTAGGCTACATAATAAGCGATAGCTTGCGAAATAAAGTGCTGCTGGCTTATTATAATACTTGGAAATTTAAACATCCCAATGCCAACGATTTTATAAGGGTAGCCGAGAAAGTAAGTAACATTGAATTGGAATGGTACAAGGAATATTGGGTTTACAGTACCAAAACAATTGATTATGGTATAGGCAATTTTAATGAAGTGAATAATCAAACTCAAATTACTTTAAAACGTATAGGTAAAATGCCCATGCCAATTGATGTATTGGTTACATATAAAGATGGCACGTCAGAAATGCATTATATTCCTATGAATTTGATGTTTGGGATTAAGCCTGCTGAAGATTCAATTCCAAGAATTATTCATGCAGAATGGAAATGGACTGATCCGGAGTATATTTTTACTATTAGTAGGAGTATTCGGGATATTAGGTCTGTTGAAATTGATCCTTCGCAACGCATGGCAGATGTAAACAGAAGCAATAATAAATTAGTAGTTCCAGATACCAACTAAACAATAAATTAGAATAGTATTAATTAGGCTATCTCAACAATTTGAGGTAGCTTTTTTTGCGCATTTAGGTTGTGAGAAAGTATTAAATTTAAAATAATTTTTAAAATTTTAGTTTACCCGCTAATCTTTTTCATCTTTTTACATATACAATATATTTTTCTTGAAAAAAGGGTTCGGGGAAAATATCATAAATGCTATAAAGAGTAGGGCGGGTTAAACTTTCGGAAATTTCCTGATGTAGGTCGCCACCTTTTAAACATATTAAACCACTTGGTAAATTATCACCAACTTTATCACCTCCTTTTTTAAGTAGAGGCTTGCCCCATTGCCATAAATCCTTAAGTGGTGCAACAGCCCTACTAATAGCATAGTCAAACTTTCTGTTTTTAATTTGTTCAACACGGGTATGTTGTATGGTAACATTGTGAATTTTGGCGCCTTCACAAATGGCCGATACAACAGAAAGTTTCTTGGCAATACTATCCACTAAATGAAATTTAACATCCGGGAAAAAAATGGCCAAGGGTATACCCGGAAATCCTCCGCCACATCCAATATCAATAATTTCCGAACCAGGTGCAAAACCTGTAATGGCGGCTATACTTAGCGAGTGTAACACATGATGCAAATAAATGCTGTCAATATCTTTTCTGGAAATAACATTAATTTTTTCGTTCCATTCCTTATAAAGCGTTGCCAAAGCAGCTAATTGCTGTTGCTGTTGTTCTGTAAAATCAGTAAAATACTGTAAGATTTTATCCATATATCATTATAAGTGGTCAATCAATCAGCTCCAGGTTTTTTTAGGTTTTTTCCATAAAGCAGGAAAAAATAAGATATAATAAAAAAACATCCAAATGTCAAATAATATAAATAGAGGCCATAAATCTTTTTCATTTAACTTTTTCATGGCATGATAAAAAATTATACCTTGTATAAGTAATCTACTTCCGAAAACTGCAAGTGTAATCCACCAATTAAAAAAAATAATACTAGCTACCAACAAAGGGTAAATCCAGAAAAAACTAAATGTATATAATCCGAGCCAGAATTTATGTTTAAATTGGTAGTATTTTGAGGTAGAGTAATGTCTGTTTTTTTGTTTCATCCAGTCGCGCCATGATTGTTTAGGTTCACTTAGGGTAAAGGCCTCCGGATCAAGTACTATTGCTGTATTAATTTTTGTTGCTACTTTATTAATAAACAAATCATCATCGCCACCCGGAATTTGGTTCATGGATGAAAATCCCTTGTTTCTAATGAACAAATCCCTTTTATAACTCAAATTCCTTCCTACACCCATGTAGGGCATTCCTGCTAAAGCATATGAAAAATATTGCAGTGCAGTATGAAAAGTTTCAAATCGAATTATTTTATTGAGGAATCCCGACTTTTTATGATAAGCACCATACCCTAACACAATTTCAATGCCCGGGGTATATGCGGCCTGCATTTTTTGAATCCATAATTCACTGGCAGGAACACAATCCGCATCTGTTAATAATAGATACTCATATTTTGCACTTTTTATACCCATGGATAGTGGAAACTTTTTTCCGGTAATTAATTTAGCTTCTTGGGTTAATTCAACAATATGTATGTGCGGAAATATAGCTTTTAACTCATCTAAAATATATTTTGATTCGTCGGTTGAATTATCATTCACTACCACTACTTCATGGGTGCCATCATATTCCTGCACCAATATGCCCGGAAGATTTTTTACTAAATTAGCTGCCTCATCTCTGGCACATACAATAATCGATATGGGCTTTTTGTCTGTACTATCTGCATTTTTGTTTTTATAAAATGCCGTTTTGCTAAATAAAAATAAATAATATATAACCTGAATGCCAATGCATACACAGAATGTAACAAAAATATAAAATGGAATAGGGTAGGGTAAAGTTATTGTCATGGTGCAAAAATAGCTTACACAATCACTTGCTTATTATAGTTGGATGCTTTGTGGATAACAATTGCAAAACCCATTCATTTTTTCAATGGTTTTTAATAAGCCAATGGGCTGCAAAGCATATATACTTATTTTTGCAACTTATGCCGCAGTTAAAATTTAGTATTCAAGAAACCGATATTGCCAGCCATGCAAGGGCAGGAACAATTATAACTGATCATGGAACCATTCAAACTCCCATATTTATGCCGGTTGGTACAGTTGGTTCTGTGAAAGCAGTTACCCAACAGCAATTGGAAATGGATGTCCATGCCCAAATTATTCTAGGTAATACTTATCACCTTTATTTAAGACCAGGAATTGAAATCTTGAATAAGGCCGGTGGGTTGCACCAATTCATGGGTTGGCATAAACCTATTTTAACCGATAGTGGAGGCTATCAGGTATTTTCACTTGCCTCTCAAAGAAAAATAAGGGAGGAGGGTGTTACTTTTCAATCGCATATAGATGGTAGTCGGCATCTTTTTACACCCGAAAATGTAATGGATATTCAACGAAATATTGGGGCTGATATTATTATGGCTTTTGATGAATGCCCTCCCTATCCATCTGATTATACTTATGCTAAAAATAGCATGGAACTTACTCATCGCTGGCTTAACCGATGCATAAATCGTTTGGCTGAAACTCCCGATTTATATGGGTATACACAAAATTTATTTCCTATAGTACAAGGGGGCACTTACAAAGATTTACGTACCGCTTCTGCAGAATTTATTGCCTCAAAAAATACCGCTGGTAATGCCATTGGTGGGCTATCTGTTGGCGAGCCAGAAGCATTAATGTACGAATATACTGCTTTATGTTGTTCATTGCTTCCGTTTAATAAACCCCGATATCTAATGGGTGTTGGCACCCCTTGGAATATTTTAGAAGGCATTGCATTAGGTGTGGATATGTTTGACTGCGTAATGCCAACAAGAAATGGTCGCAATGGCATGCTTTTTACATCAAATGGAGTAATCAATATCAAGAATAAAAAATGGGCCAATGATTTTTCTGTTATTGATAATGGTATTCCATCCAATATTAGTAATTATTATTCTAAAGCTTATTTAAGGCATTTGTTTGTAGCTAATGAAATTTTAGCTTTACAAATTGCCAGCTTACACAATCTTTCCTTTTATTTATGGTTAGTTAGGGAAGCGCGTAGCCAAATATTGCAGCACAATTTTTATAATTGGAAACAAAATATAATACCCTTGTTAAAGCAACGTTTATAAATTATATGTAGAATTATAGTATTTTTTCTACTATTTATAAAATTATGTATATAATAATTTATATAAATTTGTGAATAAGAAAATCGACTGGCTACAACTTATCCACTATTCAATAAAAAGTAGTGCATTTATAAAAAAAAGATTAGTTTTATATCACATTACTAATCTGTTACCTGTGAAATGCATTTCCCCCTACATCCATTTTAATGGATGTTTTTTTTACAAACGTAATATGCTTTAACAGCTTGTTACTAAATAATGTTTGCGCAGCCACTATCTTTGTATTTGTGTGTTTACTAAAACAAGTTGTTTTACGTGTAAGCAATTTTGTTTTTAACCTATTATTTTAAAAATCATTTATTGTAAACGTATCAATTACAAAAATTACCGGATTGTAAAGCCGTGCTATAAAAAAGTATGAAAAAAATTGACTGGTATATTATTAAAAAATTTTTATCCACCTTTTTCTTTTCTATTTTTTTATTTACTGTAATAGCAGTAGTGGTTGATATTAGTGAAAAGGCAGATGATTTTGCAAAATCCGGATTAAGTGCCAGTGCCATTGTTACTCAATATTATTTTGGATTTGTACCGTATATTTTAGCCTTACTGTTTCCGTTGTTTATTTTTATTGCTGTCATATTTTTTACATCTAAAATGGCAGGTAGAAGTGAAATTGTGGCTATTTTGGCAAGCGGTACTTCTTACAACCGTTGGTTGCGGCCTTATTGGATAGCAGGTATTTTACTTGCACTTATTTTGCTAGTGGCCAATTTATATGTTGTGCCTAAGGCCAATGTTATTCGTGGAAATTTTGAGGCCAAATACCTAGATCCAAATTCTTCATATGAAACACTAACCAAAAGTAGAAATGGCAGTGGAAGCGATTTCTACATGAAGGTAGATTCATTTACTTATGCAGGTATTTATAATTATGATACTATCAGTAAGAGGGGTGGTCCAATTTTTTTAGATGAAATTAGAAATAACCAAATGGTAAAAAATACCCGTGCCGAAGGCTTATCATGGGATACATTAACAAAGAAGTGGAAATTAGAATATGTAATTGAACGTAATTTACTACCCCTAGGTGAAAATATAAGAATGTTACCAGCCTTGTATAAAAATCTAAATTTTACACCCCTCGATATTCGTCAAGATAAGTACACGAAAGATAAATTAACATCACCTCAATTAGCACATTTTATAAAATTACAAGAATTACGAGGCGCTGAAGGGCTGAATGAATTAAAAGTAGAAGCAGGTAGGCGCTATGCAACACCCATTACTGTAATATTGTTAACATTAATTGGTGCTATTGTAGCAGGTAGAAAAGTGCGAGGAGGCAGCGGTTTGCACTTGGCGGTAGGGTTTGTAATTGCTGCTTTGTTTATTATAACTGATAAATTTTCTACTATATTTTCTACTAAAGGCAACCTGCCTCCCGAAATTGCACCATGGATTCCCAATATACTTTTTTTGTTTGTTGTATTTTACCTCTACCGTAAAGCTCCAAAATAGTTCCACTCATCAAATTATTGTTATAAAGAGTCAACTTATAACTATTTGTTTTGTTTCAACAAATAAGTTCTTTTACCTTTATAGCCACTAATTATCCATTTTGGAAAGCAATAAATTTATCTACCTGCATCAGTTATTGCTCATCCTTCAGTTCTTTTTTAGATAAGTGTCATCAGTTATTTAAAATCAATATTTATCGAATATAAAAACTTGCACAATGGGAATGATTAAAGAACGGTTTAGAATAAAAGCCGAATCTGCCAATGCAGAAATTAAAGATTTACTGAAAGAACACGGTAATAAGAAAATTGGGGAAGTAACACTTGCTCAAATTTATCAGGGAATGCGTGGTATTACCGGTCTGGTATCTGAAACTAGTTTGTTAGATGCACAAGAAGGAATTCGTTTTAGAGGTTACTCTATTCCTGAATTGCAACAAAGTTTACCTAAAGCACATCCTAATGGTGAACCTTTACCTGAAGGATTGTTTTATTTAATGCTTATTGGAGAATTGCCAACAGAGGAAGATGCACACCACATTACCAATGTTTGGCAACGGCGCAGCCATGTGCCTACACATGTTTTTAAAGCCATAGATGCTTTGCCTTTATCTGCACATCCTATGACTATGTTTGTTGTGGGTGTAATGGCTTTGCAAACTGAAAGTGATTTTGCTCGTGAGTATGCAAAAGGTATTAGTAAAAAAGATTATTGGAATCCGGTATATGATGATGTAATGGATTTAATAGCTCGGTTACCAAGAATTGCTGCTTACATTTATCGACGTAAATATAAAAATAAGGAACATATTGAACCTGATGGTTTACTAGATTGGGCAGGAAATTTAGCCCATATGATGGGTTATGAAGATGAAAGTTTTAAAGAATTGATGCGTTTGTATATGACTATTCATGCTGATCATGAAGGCGGTAATGTAAGTGCACATGCCACCCATTTAGTTGGAAGTGCATTAAGTGATCCCTATTTAAGTTATGCCGCCGGAATGAATGGATTAGCTGGGCCTTTGCATGGATTGGCTAACCAAGAGGTAATTAAATGGATATTTGAAATGCAAAAAGAACTCGGTACCGATGATCCTTCTAAAGACCAAATAGAGCAGTATGTTAAAAAAACAATTGCAGAAGGCAAAGTGGTTCCCGGATATGGACATGCTGTTCTGCGTAAAACAGATCCTCGGTTTACCGCACAAATGGAATTTGGCAAAAAACATATGCCAGATGATAAGTTGGTGAATACAGTTTGGAAAATTTATGAAACCGTTCCACCCATTTTACAATCATTAGGAAAAATAAAAAACCCTTGGCCTAACGTAGATGCTCATAGTGGTGCTTTATTGGTACATTACGGATTAGTAGAATATGAATTTTATACGGTATTATTTGCAGTTAGCCGTGCTCTTGGCGTGTTGGCCAACTTATGTTGGGATAGAGCATTAAGTTTTCCGCTAGAACGACCTAAAAGTGTAACCACCAATGCTGTTAAACGTTGGTTAAAAGGAGAGGATGAAATTTGGGATTAGATTTGGAACAACATGAATTATATTTAAAATATATTTTATAAATATCTATTTTTATAAACTGCCTCCACAAATGTGGCAGGCAGTTTTTTTGTAACTAGTAAAACCTTAATTATCAGTAAAAATGTTTTTTATGTGGTGGATTTATGCATTATTATCTGCGCTATTTGCTGCTTTAACAGCCATTTTTGCAAAAAAAGGAATTAGCCACATAGATAGCGATTTAGCAACAGCTATTCGTACTTTTTTCATTTTATTATTAACATGGAGTATTGCCTTAGCTAAAGGAAATATTCAAGAAAGTGTTAACTCACTTAGCAAACAAAACTGGTTTTTTTTATTATTATCTGCTTTAGCAACAGGTCTTTCTTGGCTATTTTATTTCAAAGCGCTTCAAATAGGAAAAGTATCACAAGTGGCACCAGTTGATAAAGCCAGTGTGGCCATTGCCATCATTTTATCTGTAATTTTTTTGGGTGAAACAGTTACACTTAAAATGGCTTTTGGCGCTGCATTCATTATTATTGGAACCTTAATACTGATAATTTAAATAGAAAAAATTTTGCGTAACAAACTGCACACTTTACATTTGCAATCCCAATATAATTATAAATGGGGAATTAGCTCAGTTGGCTAGAGCGCTTGCATGGCATGCAAGAGGTCACCGGTTCGACTCCGGTATTCTCCACTCTAATCCCGTTTTAAAACGGGATTTTTTATGGTATTATTAAATTATAACTGCTACTTAGTTTTTTACTCTACGCTTCTAATTTCAGCACTTAATTTCTGTCATTCTTCCCTTTATTTGGTAGATTGAGTTGGGTTAATTTGCCGATTATAAAAAATTAAGACAATTTAAATTTTGAATCAAAATACAGCATGTGCATTAAATTTTCTTGAATAGATATTACCCTACATGCCAAGATTAACTTTTATGTTCAATAATATATACCTACTTAATGTGCCATTTGTAAAAAAAATTGTTGGTAGTATTCATTTTTGGTTACCACTAACTGGCTTTGTATTTTTTTTTCTTTTTTTGGCTTCCTTGTCATTCATAAATACCGGCAGTTTAAAACCATTGTTAGATGTTGCTAGCATTCTTCGTGAAGGATTTTTTCTACTTTTTGATATGGTAGCTTCTATGTATTTTGTATACTATACCATTCATTTTTTTAATAAAAAATTTGCATTTAAAGCACTTTCTGTTCAACGTTATTCTATTGAAATACCTTTAGTATTTATTGGCGGCTTCGTTTTAAAAAGTATTTTCTATTTTTTGTTTGTAAAATTAGTGGTTGTACCCGAGGTTAATGCAGCATCATTAGAGTTGCGTTTACGAAATTTATTGGCTATGACACATACTTATTTAATGCTCACCTATGTTGTTATTACAGGTTTTAATTCTTTTAAAAGTATGGAACTTAGAAAAACAGAAGTAAATCGTTTGGAAAAAGAATATGCTCAGTCAAAATTTGAAGCTTTACAAAATCAATTAAACCCTCATTTTTTATTTAATAGCTTAAGTGTATTAATATCCTTGGTACAAATAGATGCGGGTATAGCCGAACAGTTCATCGAAAAATTATCAAAAACTTATCGTTATTTACTAGATCAAAGAGAAAAAGAATGGGTGCTATTAAAAGATGAAGTTGATTTTCTACAACACTATATTTTTTTAACACAACAACGGTATACCGATAAACTTTATGTAGATGTGGATATACCTGAAAATATATTAAAAAGTAAGTTAATTATACCCAATTCTTTTCTAATTATTATGGAATATATTATTAATAAAACAAGTATGTCACTTCTCAATCCTTTGCATATTGTTGTAACCCTCAGTAACAATATGCTCCTATTTACTTATACAGGCCAAATTAAAGAAACACTAAATAAAGCCATATTGCAACCATTACAACAGCTTGAAAATCGCTATGCAAAAATGAATAAACGTATTGATTTGTACACCAATTCGCATACATTAGAACATTTTATTATCATCCCCCTAATGCAGCAAAATGATGAACAATAAACTAAAAAATGCAATTAAATTTCCAATGCTGCGCTTCAGTTTAGTGGTTATGATAGTATATACCATTTATCCTTTATTGTTTGCATATTTGGGTAATGAAACAAGTATAAAAAATTTATTGAAAGATTTGTTTTATACTTGGGGACTTGGTATATTTTTCACTTTTTTAATTGTATATTTTGTTAAATACAGTGATGTTTATTTCAGTAAAATAGGGCCTGTTCGTTATTGGATAGAATGGATGTTTGCTTGTATAATTACTTATTATATTATATTAATTTTATACAAATTTAGATTGGGACAACCCACTACTACCAGTCAACTTTTAACCTCTGTGTATTTTAGGTTATATTTAGTAGAAAATATATTAGGTGTATCTTTTATCTATTTATTAAATAGGGCATTTTACTTTTATCAATCGGCCTTAGAAAAAGCAGCTCTAGCAGAAAAATTGCAGAAAGACTATGCTGAAATGCGTTTGCAAGTATTAAAAAGTCAAATAAATCCACATTTTTTATTTAACAGCCTAAGTGTTTTGTCAAATTTAGTTCATGTTGATAAAGATGCCTCTGAACAATTTATTATTCAACTATCTAAAGCCTATCGATATATATTAGACCAAAAAAATATCGAATTAGTTCCGTTGGATAAAGAGTTGGCTTTTTTAGAAACATATTTTTATTTATTGCAAATTAGATTTAATAAAAAAATTATTTTAAAAAAAATAATAACTGTGCAAAGTGATAAACTATTTATACCCGCTTTAACCCTGCAATTATTGGTTGAAAATGCTGTAAAACATAATAGTATGTCTACTTCTAAACCATTACTAATTGAAGTAATTACTAATGATGATTGTATAATAGTTAAAAACAATGTGAATAGGAGAGATGTATCAGAAAAATCAACAGGCATTGGATTAGAAAATATTTCAAAGAGAGTGGCATATGAAACTAATAGAAAGGTAACTATAGAAAAAAACGATCAGTATTTTGTTGTTATGGTGCCATTAATTGCAAAAAATAAATAAAGTATTTAGCTGAAATATTCTAAATGAAAGTAACAACATTTGAAAACTATATTTATTCATTTCTAAAACTAAAATGATGAAAGTTGTAATTATAGAAGACGAATTTTTAACTGCACAAAGGCTAGATGGTATGTTAAATAAATATGATGATACTATTGAAGTACAGGCTATTTTACCTTCTGTTGCCGATTCGGTTCAATGGTTTAAACAAAATGAGGGTACTGAGTTGGTATTTATGGATATTCATTTAGAAGATGGGCAATGCTTCCAAATTTTTGATACTATAAATATGGAGTTGCCGGTTATATTTACCACGGCTTATGATGAATACATGATAAAAGCATTTAAAGTGAATAGTATTGATTATTTAATGAAACCCATCAACTTTGATGAATTGGTGAAGGCCATTGAAAAATTTAAAAAATGGCATAATTCCACTTCTAACCATGAAAACCAGTCTGATGGCTTAGGGCAGTTATTACAATCTTTACAACCCCCCACCAACCAACATAAATCTCGATTTCTTATTTCTTTAGGATCTCGATTAAAAACTATTGAAATTGATGAAGTACAATACTTTTATAGTGCCGATAAAATTACTTTTTTAGTTACCACCGATAACCATAGATATCCGGTAGAATTTAGTTTGGACAAGTTGGTTGCAATGCTTAATCCTGCTTATTTTTTTAGAATTAATCGTCAAACAATTGTAAAGTTAGGGGCTATAGTTGCCATTCATGTGTATCCTAAAGGCAAATTGAAGGTTGATGTACAGCCAGCCTTTAAAGAAGAATTGTTTGTTAGTCTAGATAGGGTTGCAGAATTTAAAGAATGGCTAGGCAAATAACAAGTTTTTTATCATATTTCTTTGGTTTAGTTTTTTTTAATTAGGTTTTGGTAATATTTTTCGCACAAAATTGAGTTTAAACTGTTTATAATAGTGCTGGAAGCCTAATTTGCAGTTTGTTATGAATGCTGAAGAAAA
>JAGWPI010000103.1 GCA_028877005.1 Bacteroidota bacterium
CCCTGCATACCATTAATGTAATTGATTTAGTAGCCAAAAAACCATTGCCGGATATTAATACCCAACCATTATTGGGTCCGCATGGCCTCACCTTTGTTCATGGGGCACTATGGTTTACAGCAGAAGGCGCTAAATGCATAGGGCGCTATAACCCTGTTCTTCAACAAATTGATTGGGTAATGGGAACGGGCCAAGACAGAACCCACATGATATATGTTACTCCAAATGGTGAGAACGTTTATACCACTAATGTGGCTTCCGGAACCGTTAGTATTTTAACAACAATGATGTTTACCCCTTTCCCTAGTGCTCCGGCACATCATGATTGGGAACAAACTCTTATACCTACTGCAAAAGGCGCAGAGGGCATGGATGTATCGCCAAATGGTAAAGAGTTATGGACGGCATCTGCTGAAAATGGGAACATTTACATCATTGATTTAAAAACAAAAAAATTGGCTTCTGTTATTAAGGCAGGTATTGTAGGAGCCAATCGTTTAAAGTTTACCCCGGATGGTAAAAGGGTATTTATTTCGAGCCTTACAACCGGTGATGTAATGATTTATGATGCACAAACACATCAAGAAATAAAAAAATTACCACTAGGGCATGGTGCAGCCGGAATACTAATGGATGCAATACACCAACAAGCTTTTGTAGCTTGTTCAGCAGATAATTATATTGCCGTTATCCAACTGGCTACCTTAACCATTACAGCACGTATAGATGTTGGCGGTATGCCCGATGGTTTGGCTTGGGCCCAACAATAAACATTGTTGTAAGATACCAATCATACCAGCTTTTTAAGCTAATGCATTCTTAGCCTATATTTTCTGCTAACTTTAGGGTATTGTTGTGTTTTGTTAAAACAATTGTGCATGCCTCATCATAGTAACGCTTCATCAAGTGTAAAGCAGGAAATTGTGAATAGTATGATTCATGGTTTTGGTATTATTTTCGGGATAGTTGGTATTCCTATATTAATTGTGCTGGCTTTTAAAAGCAACCATACAACCGGTGTTATAGGTGCCGCTATTTATGGTTTTTGTTTTTTACAACTTTTTACTTTTTCTACCTTATACCATGGTTTTCAGAATGTACAAATAAAAAGGGTGTTAGAAATATTAGATCATATTAGTATCTATTTTTTGATTGCAGGCACATACACGCCTTTTTTATTAATATATCTGAATAATACTTTTGGTATTAGCTTATTGATAATATTATGGGGCTTAACGGCATTGGGCATTATATTCAAAATATTTTTTACCGGAAAATGGAATAAACTCTCCACGTTTATTTATGTTGGCATGGGTTGTATTTTATTGGTAGGGGGTAAAACTTTTTTTGTTGCTATACCCATGCCTGTATTGACCATGATTGTAATTGGCGGTGTGCTATATTTAATAGGTGTTGTGTTTTATTTATGGAATAAATATCCTTACAATCATGCCATTTGGCATTTTTTTGTGTTAGCTGCTGCCGTTTGTCATTATGTGGCTATACTATTAGCGGTATAATGGGCAATTATATGATATTGTATTTCATAAAAAAATTATATTAAAATTGAATGAAACAGTTTAAGAGTGCTTGTTTATTACTTTTATTTTTTGTAATGGGTAGTCAATTAACCTTTGCACAGGCAAATCATACTCCCCTTACCATACGGCATTTGTATGGAAAATTTTATGTGTATATAACTTATGGTAACGTAGATGGATTGCCATATCCTGCTAATGGTATGTATGTAGTAACCAATAAAGGTGTGGTGCTATTAGATACACCATGGGATACCACACAATTACAACCTTTATTAGACAGTATTCAACAGCGGCACCACCAAAATGTGGTGTTGTGTTTGGCTACCCATTTTCATGCCGACCGTACTATTGGATTGCCTTATTATGCTACAAAAGGAATTGCAACCTATAGTTCAAAAGCCACACAAGATTTATGTATTACCCATAAAGAGGGTATAGCAAAATATGTTTTTACAAAAGATACTGTTTTTAACATAGGCAATGTACAGTTTCAGACTTATTACCCGGGTGAAGGCCATAGTAGTGATAATATTTTGGTGTGGTTTCCTGCAAATAAAATATTGTATGGCGGTTGTTTTATTAAGAGTACAGCAACCAATAATATTGGTAATTTATCTGATGCCAATGTGGTTGCCTGGCGCATAGCCATACAAAAAACTATTCAGCAGTTTTCTCAAGCGGCCTATGTAATAGCCGGTCATTTAGATGGGTATAGTGTAAATAATTTAGCCCACACTGCCCATTTGGTAAATGCTTATCTAAAAAATAAGGAATAACTTCAATGCTTATTACCATTTTTAATCCTTGTAATAAAACATACTAGTACTTATTATCCTTATCTTTCTTCAACATATGTATAAAATAAAATTTTTAATGTTGTGTGTAGGGTTATTGATTGCTGTTATAGTAACTGCCCAAACCTCCCTTCATTTTAAAGAAACACCTATAGCTTTACCAACTGCAACTGGTACAATTGAAGGCACATTATGTTTGCCTGAAACACCTATACCCATGCCCGTTGCACTGATTGTTGCAGGATCGGGACCCACAGATAGAAATGGGAATAATGCTATGATGATCAATAATAGTTTAAAGATGTTGGCCGATAGTTTGGCTTTTCATGGTATTGCTTCTGTAAGGTATGATAAAAGAGGTATCGGTGCCAGCAAATCGGCATTAAAAAGTGAAATGGATATTCGGTTTGAGGATTATGTAAATGACGCCGAGCAATGGATTCAATTACTCAAAAAAGATTCCAGGTTCTCAAAGAGTATTGTAATAGGACACAGTGAAGGTGCTCTTATTGGAATGATAGCATCTAAGTACAACGCAGATGCATTGGTGTTGATAGCCGGTGCAGGTAGGCCCGCCGGCAAATTGCTGAAAGAGCAATTGGCTAATCAGCCGGAAGTAATTCGCAATTGGATATATGCAGATATTGATACATTAGAAATGGGCAAAACCTTACAATATGTTCATCCCTTGTTGTATAATTTGTTTAGACCCTCCGTGCAGCCTTATTTAATATCTTGGTTTAAGTACCATCCTGCAAAGGTTATTCAGCAATTAGGTAATAAGCCTGTATGTATAATTCAAGGCACAAACGATATTCAGGTTGATACAGCAGATGCAATTTTGTTAGCAAAAGCCGATACAGCTGCAACATTGGTTATGATTCCTGATATGAACCATATTTTTAAAATAGTTTCCGGTGATAGGAATGCGAATATTGCCACCTATAATAATCCACAGTTACCCATTAGTGCA
>JAGWPI010000104.1 GCA_028877005.1 Bacteroidota bacterium
ATGTGCGCTTGGTCCGCACGGCGGAAATGTGGCTTGGGCTGGGAAAACCAAAGCAGGCACTCTCGGAACTTCAGCGTTTGACCAAGCGCGCGTGGAAACACCCTTGGAGTGAACAGGTTTTGTGGCGCGCCGATACCTCTTTGGGCTGAACATTCGCGCGCAGAAGCAGTCACACGTTGGTTGGTTTGAAATTCTAAGGTCCCTGCATCGAGTTCCGCTCCGGTTGTTTCCGCGCGGCCGCGAAATCGTCTTTTTTTTTGGTGCCAAAATATGGTAGTTTAAAAGTATTAACTGTTTTAACTTTTATTGGTAGTGGTATTGCTATTTTGTCAGGTATATATCAATATATGTCTGCGGAAAAAAATTTAGCAGCCATGGAAAAATTAATGAACAGCCCTGATTTTGCTAAAATGCCAGATTTTGCAAAAAGTTTTTATTCACCTGAAGCAATGGAATTAATGCGAAAAGCCGCCTCCAATAAGTTGCCCATTTTGGTGGTAACATTAATAGGCGCCATTTTGTGTATTTTGGGTGCAATTGATATGCGTAAACTTAAAATGCAAGGCTATTATATGTGGCTAATAGGAGAAATTTTTCCTATAATTGCTACACTTATTTTATTGGGTATGGCCTCTTTAACCGGTTGGACTGCCTATTTCGGATATACTTTTTTATTGTTATTTATTATTTTATATACAACACAGCGAAAGTATCTTATTTACTAAATTTAACATGCAAATACAGCAGAACTTTACCTTAAAAGTTGCTGCTGTATTTTTTTTATTCTGTCCTCTAATTTTTCTGATGATAAGTGGTTACGATTTAAACCATCTGCAATAATTGG
The DNA here is from genome assembly GCA_028877005.1 of Bacteroidota bacterium. GTDB lineage: Bacteria > Bacteroidota > Bacteroidia > Chitinophagales > Chitinophagaceae > Hydrotalea. Next base: position 845 of record JAGWPI010000104.1, read on the forward strand.
AAAACTAAATGGGGTAAATTGTTGGGGATAATTGATAATTATTTTTGATTGTTGTATTCGTTGTAATGCCATTCTTAATCGAACTTCCTCCATTTGTTTTTCAAAAACTTCTTTATAAGATTGTTGTAATAAAACATTTTCATTATCATATTCATTCAATACTTTGAATAATAATGACGCAGATGCTTGCAGGTGCTTTGTTTTTTTATTTTGACCTGGATATCCTTGAAAAATAAGTCCTCCAATCACTGCAATTTCTCTAAATGCTCTTGCGGCCATTTCACTGTCATTTAGGCTAAGTTGTAAATCTCTTAAAAGATGGTGGGTAGTTAATAAAGTTTTAAAACTTTGTTCTGTTAATTCAATTGGTTCATCACAAAAAAGTTCAAAACCATAATCATTCATAGCAATGGAAAAGGAAACAGGTTGTAGTTTAGATAGCCTATATGCCATTAAAGCACTCATCGCTTCATGCACCAATCTGCCTTCAAAAGGGTATACCAAAATATGAAACCCCTTTTTTTCTGCAATTATTTCCACTAAAATTTCATTTGATAATGGAATGGTAGATAATGTTTGTTGTAATTCAAATAAAGGCCGAAGTGCCACCATTTCATCGGTATTATTTTGAAGCGCTTCAGAAAATACTTGCCGTAATTGTTCACCTAAATTGGCAGAAAGTGACATTCTTCCACCCATCCAACTGGGAATTGCCGTATTGGTAGCAACTGATTTTTTAACCCATACAGTCATATCTTTTATCATACTTAGCATTACATTTTTACCTGCTAAAACAAAACTGTCGCCAATTTTTAAACGATTAATAAACCATTCTTCAATAACACCCAAATGGCCCCCATGTAACCATTTTACTTTTAGCATGGCATCACCAACAATAGTACCAATATGCATTCTGTGTTGCATGGCTATTTTTTTGCTTTTAATTACATATTTGCCATCTTCTTGTTGTTCTAATTTTTTAAATGATTCATATTCATGAAATGCTTTTCCACCATTGGTTAAATATAACAGTATGTTGTTCCATTCATCAATAGATATGTGGTGGTAACAATGTGTTTTTTTTATTTCATTTAATAATTCATCAGCATAAAAACCCGCCCCAATGGCAAGGGTGCACATGTATTGAACCAGCACATCATAACATAATAATAAAGGGGGTTTGGTTTCTAATATGTTTTTTTCTATACATTGTCTTAATGCTGCTAACTCAGCTAATTCTAAAGAATGTGTTGGTAAAAAATAAATTTGCGCTGTAGCATTTGGTTGATGACCACTTCTGCCGGCTCTTTGCATAAAACGCGCAATTCCTTTTGGAGAACCAACTTGAATAACAGTATCTACCGGTTTAAAATCTACTCCTAAATCTAAGCTTGCTGTGCACACTACAGCTTTTAATTTTTGCTGATGTAAGGCCTCTTCTACCCACATTCTTAAATCTTTCTCAATACTACCATGGTGTATGGCAATGGCACCAGACAAATGTGGCGCTACCTCTAAAATTGCCTGATACCAAATCTCTGTCATACCTCTGGTATTAATAAAAATAAGTGTTGACTGGTTTTCTTCTATAATAGGGATAATTTTATGCACTAATTTCAAACCCAAATGTCCCGCCCAAGGGTAGCGTTCTACTTCATCTGGAATAATGGGATGAATTTTTATTTTTTTATGTAGTGCTGCTTGTATTATTTTCCCTTTTTGCTGCAATGGATGTAATAATACATTTTTAGCTTCTTCTAAATTACCAATGGTGGCACTAATGCCCCAAATAATTAACTGGTTTTTTGTTGTATTAATTGTATTTAAATGCTGTAAATGTATTAATCTCGATAATGCTAATTCTACCTGAACACCTCTTTTATTGCCCAATAATTCATGCCATTCATCTACAGCAATTATTTTTAATGTATTAAAATATTCTTTATGCTGTGTATGCGACAACATTAAATGCAAACTTTCAGGAGTGATTAATAGAATTTCGGGTAACTGTTTGTTTTGTAATAATCTTTCTTGTGCAGTAGTATCACCTGTTCTTATGCCTACTTTCCAGGGTATATTTAATTCTAATAGAGTTTTTTCCATTGCTCTAGATAAATCTTTCACTAAAGCTTTTAAGGGGGTTATCCAAAGCAATTGCAGTCCACTATTGTATTTTCTGTTAAAATTATTTGGATTTTGATCGATAAACTGGATCAATGCTCCTAAAAAAACTGCATATGTTTTACCCATACCTGTAGGTGCATTTACTAAACCGCTTTCTCCATTTTGAATGGCATTCCAAGTCTCTTCCTGAAACAGGAAAGGTTTTAGCTGATTTTTTTTAAAATATGCAGTAATAAGTGCATAGCCTATTGATTCCTTTTTTCGCATTTTTCTATTCAATAAATAGGGTAATATTAAAGTGCTGATGTTAAACTAAATGTGTGAAAAGTCACTGTTTACTCTACCTTACAAATTTACTTTTGTTGGTAAGATGATAGCAAAAGAAAAAATTCCGGTATTAGAACTCTGTAATATGGGTGATGCGTTATCTTCTCCGCAGGAAATATTAGTATTTGAGCTAGATTCATTTTTAAAATTACCTCGCAACACAGCATTTCCTCATCGTCATTCATTTTATCAAATATTGTTTATTGAATCGGGATCAGGGTTACATAACATCGATTTTAATCAATATGAAGTTAATAAAAATTTTATTTATTTTCTAACACCCGGTCAGGTACATGAGTGGCATTTTAGTGCGGATGTAAAAGGGCTATTAATTAATTTTACGGAAGCATTTTTATCATTATATCTTTCCAATATTTACTATTTAAAAAATTTTCCCTTCTTTGTACCTAATGGTGCTCATTCAGTTATCAATATGCAATTGGCAGCAAATAAAATTATGCCTTTAATACAAAACATTCGTGAAGAATATTTTGAAAGGGAAATAAAAAATATGAATATGTTACGATTGTTACTGCTTCAGATATTTGAATGGATGAATCGTCAAATTACTATTGCTGAACAAACAGAATGCCTAAAACCGGGAATGCAGATTATTCAAAAATTTAATTTATTAATAGAAGAGCATTTTAATCAGAAGCATCTGCCAAAAGAATATGCTGCATTACTTTATATTACACCTAATTATTTGAATGAAGTTTGTGTAACATATACCGGACACTCTGCTGGCGAACACATTAGAAAAAGAATTTTGTTGGAGGCTAAACGTTTGCTGGTTAATTCTTCTCTTACTATCAACGAAATAGCATG
>JAGWPI010000105.1 GCA_028877005.1 Bacteroidota bacterium
AAATATAATACAAAAGCATGTAAAATATCTCGAATGTCTCAACTTAATTATCAGTATTCTGATTCTTAATTTTTACTTTAATAACAGCATTCAATACTTTACTGATTGGTGTCGGAGGGTATAGTAGTATTAATTTTTCTACCTTTCATTTCGTGTTGCTGTATATTCAACTTTCTCAATATTTTAGATTTTATCATAATGCTTGCTTCCGTTCCGGCAGGTTCAATGTGGAATTGCTTACCATCGTAATTAATAACCCCATATTCATTAATCCATTCGTTGGCTAAAATACGATAAGGGTCATTGGGCCTTGCTTGTTTTGTTTTACCGAATGTAATAAAATTGTTATTACTTTGATCAAAAGCTATACCTAATATGTTATTTCTTTCTAATACACAAACACCCGGTGTATTCTTTTTTAAACGAATGATATTTACGTTGTGCCCGTTTTCCAATACTACTTTACCATCTGTAACTTTTGCTTCTCCGGTTTTTACATCTCTACGTAAAACAATTTCTCTATCATTATAAAATTGAATTTTATTGAGTGGTTGATGGTTAGCAGATAATTCGGAACGAATAGCGGCAGTAAAATAAGTTTTAGGTGTTGAGCAGGCTACAAAAACTAAAGCAATAAGTGAAGTGCTTATAATATTTTTATAATTCATAATGTATTTTTTTTAAATAAAAATTGCTAATACTGACTTCTTTTAAAGTGAAAGGTTTATTTTGATAGAGCTAAATTTTGTTAAAATAATAACAGTAAAAAATTACTTTCAATATTTACAAAACTTTTTTCTGTTTTGGTATATTGGCTATTATTAAACCTACAATAATGATTAAACTGCTTATTATGTGGTAACGATTAAATTTTTCGCCCAAAAATATCACAGCTTCAATGGTGCTAAATACCGGAATTAAATTACCCACTAAAGCTGTTCGTGCTGCACCTAGTAACGGTATGGCCTTGTTCCAACTTAAATAGGCAAGTATAGAGGCACCTACACCTAGATACAAAATTACCCAATATGCATTAGGCGAAATTTTCATTTTTTGTTCTAAGAAAAAAGGTTGTACTAATAAGAGCGGAAAAAGCAATAGCGTGCCTGCAATTATAATAACTGCAAGAAAAACAGTACCATGTAAATTAGCCGGTTTTTTCTTTACCATAATAGTATAAATGGCAAATAGAAGCGCACTCAAAAATACCCAAATATCACCCGTTGAAAATTTTAATAACTGCAGGTGACGCCAATCACCTTTTGTCATTAAAAATAGTACGCCCATTAAACAAAGCAGCATTCCGGCAATTTTTGCAGAATAAATTTTTTCTTTTAAAAAAATGGCAGCTAAAAAAGTTGAAAATACCGGCGAGGCTGAGGTACCAATAATTGCCAAATTAATGGCTTGTGTATAATGGCCGCCAAAATATAATAATGTATTAAACAAGCTAATGCCAATAAAAGCAGTTGTTATAAGATACCAACGGTGTTGTAAAATTATTGACCATTGTTGCTTAATAGATAGATAAGTGAAGGGCAGTAAAATGATTGCTGCTGTTCCCCATCTAAGTATACTTAACTGTATAGGTGGTATAGATTTAGCTAAGCCCCTGGCCACAATGAAATTACCCGACCATAATACAACAGCAAAAAGGGCAGCGCTAAAACCAACAACAATTTTATTTTTCTTCATAGGTTTTCAAACAACTTTCATCAATGGGCAAAATCCTGATCATAGTTCCCTTTTATTCTTTCTATAGGGGGGTTAAAATAACCGTATTTTACATCTGGAAATTCTTCATGAATAAGTTGCTGTAATTGTTTAATACCTAACATTTCGCCAGTTTCAGCCAAATTAATCTGGCCTAAATACCAGTCGGGATCAATATTGAAATTTCGCCACTGAATCATGTTAAGCTTGGTGGTTTTAATCAATTTTCTTAATGCCTCATATTCTTCTATTGTATCAGTAACACCCGGAAAAACAAAATAATTGATGCTACTCCATCCGCCATACTTGTGTACAATTTGTAAACTTTCTAAAATATCTTCAAATTGATAATTATTGGGCCGGTAATAACGGGTATAAATACTTTTTTGTGCAGAATTTGTGCTTACCCGAATGCTATTTAAACCAGCTTTACATAAAGCCTCAACTGCGTTGGGTTTTGATCCGTTTGTGTTAATATTAATACTGCCTTTGTTGGTATGTTTTCTAATTTCTATAATGGATTCGCGAATGGTTTCCCACATTAATAAAGGCTCACCTTCACAGCCTTGTCCAAAACTTATAATTGGATAAGGCGCTTGTAGTAAATGGGGTACCGTAAACTCTACAATTTCAGCGGCTGTGGGTTTAAATGTGAGTCTATCTTGTGTTGAAACAATGGTTTCTTCTTCCGGTTGAAAAGAAATACAACCAATACAGTTAGCATTGCAGGCAGGAGAGGTAGGTACCGGGCACTCCCATCTTCCTAAAGCAAAGTTTCGTGCAGCAGGGCAATGATAGGTATTGCAACAATTGTTCATTAAATGCTGCACTAATTTGTTATGGGGATAGTGATTTAATAATTCAGTGGCACCTATATGAATTTGTTGTTCATCATAGCCTGCACATTCTTGTCTAATATCTTGTTCAATTCTGATGGCAGGAACATAAATTGAATTATTATACCATCCGGCTGCTGTGTAGCAAAAAAGAGGTAGGGTAGGTGCATCGGGGAAAGACTCATATGCCGCTAAATATAAACCTGTATGTGCCGGGGGAATAAAAGCAGCAACAGCCCATCCTTTTTGGCATAAACGCATTTCACCGGTATTTACATCTATACCAATACCTCTACGCTGAGGTAATTCATACAAATTGCCTCCTTCGGGTAAGGGAATCCAATCCTCAGCAGGTACTTGAAATGCATCCCATCCGGCACGTCCGGTGGCAAGTAGTGTTTCATCTTCAAAAATATTCCCATTTCCGTCTGAATATAGTAAGTAGGGTGATTGGTGTAACATGTGCAACTTGTTCAATTTAAATAAACTACAATGATTTGGACGCTAGTATTTGTGCAGTGCAAAAAGCATTAAAATCTTCTTCTTCCTTAGCTGAAACTTCCGCATCAACATTTTTTTGTATTAATTGATTGTTTTTTAAATCAATTGTTAAAATATTGTCTTTCAATACCACATTATTTACATCTATCCAATTAATTTTTTTAGCAGGTATAGTGTTAAACACAATCTCTTTACTGTCAAATGCTACTTCAGGTAATACTTTGGCCGGTTTTTCTAAAACTGCTGCAATTAGGTATACTACTGCAAAAAATAAACCTTTTGGGTACAAATACCAGCCCCAAGCTGCTAACATTAAAGCAAATCTATAATAAGGCATATACCCCATGTTTTGCTGTCTATAACACCAAATCCACCAGGTAAAAATAAGTATGGGTATCAAAAAATTAATGGTATAAATACCGCCGCTATGACCATTTTGATATAGAATAACCCCTCTAAGTACAAAAGAAACAGCAGCAATTGCAAGCATTAACTGACTAATTAAATCGATAGCTTTAAAAAACCGGATAGGATATTTTAAAACAATAATAAAATCGTAAGTTTTTGTTGGACGTGTAAGCATATGTAAAAAAGGCAAAATTAGGTTTAAAAATGGCACTTATCCTTTTTTTTGTTAAATGAAAGCCTACAAAATGTGAATAGGTGAGTAACATCAGTATTATCTATTCATTTTACAAGTACTTTTGTGCTGTAAAATTTGTTTGATATGAAGAAGATGCATTTGATATTACTAGTGGCTATTGCAGCAGCAATTACTATTTTAATAAGCTATACCGGGAATTTAACTACTTATGAAACAATTGCTTCTGCTAAACAAAAGCCGGGTAAGTTTGTGAATTTAATTGCAAAGTTAGATACTAAAGTACC
>JAGWPI010000106.1 GCA_028877005.1 Bacteroidota bacterium
TAAAAAATGCTATTAGAAAGGCCAATAATAATAATCGAGTATTCTTTTTTTGAAATAGTTTTTCTGTATTGGAACTAACAGATTGTTTAATGCGCTCAATTAAATGGTCGGTACTATCTTCCGTTAATGCCAATACTTTTCTTGCTGCATCATCATCTTTTTTATATAAAACCAACCAACGGGGTGTTTCGGGTGTAAATAACATTAATATAGAAAAGGCAGCAGAGGGTATAGCTACAACGCCCAACATCCAGCGCCAATCATTTTTTCCATCAAAGCCTTGTAATAAATAATTAGAAAAATAAGCTATTAAAATACCCGCTACTACATTTAGTTGGAAAGATATCACCATTCTACCTCTATATTTGGCAGGCGCAATTTCTGAAATATATACAGGTGCTACTACAGATGAAGCGCCAATACTTAAACCGCTTATAAAACGAAAAATCATAAATGCATATACGTTGGTAGAAACAGCTGCTCCTACCGAAGTAATTAAAAATAAAATACCAATCCAAAACAACGACTTCTTTCTACCTATTTTATTGGCAGGAATATTGCCCAATGCCGCACCAAATGCGGTTCCATACAATGCCATGGCAATAGCTGTTCCGTGCATCCAGTTACTTAGTTGCCAAAGTTGTTGAATAGCTTGTTCTGCGCCGGATATTACGGCTACATCCATACCAAATAATAATCCGCCTAAGCCAACTGTAATAGACCATAATACCAATTTCTTATTCATACATAAAATTTTATATGCAATTAATTTGTACTAATATTGTTTTTAAGAAGTTATGTTTATGCCATCTTTAAAGTCAATTTTTTTGTGTGTGCCATCGCAAAATGGTTTATTGGCTGAATGCCCGCACCTACAAAAAGCAGTTACTTTATTTTTTTTGGATTCATGCCCATAGGCATCTTTTATTAAAACATTACCATATACCAATAAGGGGCCGTTAGGCACAACTTCTAATCTAGTTTCTGCTTGTACATCAACAGATTGTTCATCTTCATCCTTATTGTGGTAATAAGATAAGGCACCCGAAGGGCACTGATTTACTTGGGCAATGATGTTGGCAGTATCGGTTTGTTGCATATTAATCCATGGTTTTAATGCAGTATTAAAAACCTGTGGTAGGCCATTTATGCAAATACCGGAATGAATACAAACACCTGGTTTCCATACAACGGTTATATCTGCATTCGAGTATTTTTTAATCATGGTTTCTGTATTCATGTTAGTGTATTTAAAGAGGTAAGAATATGCATGGTACCGGATAAAATTTTGTGAATAGGGCAATGGTTGGCAATATATAACATTCTTTCTGCTTGTTCCGGAGTGTAGGATCCATTTAATTGAATGCTTCGAGTAATTACCGTTCCTTTTTCAGCATCTCCTTCTGCGGTAATATCTACCTGTACTTGTATTTGGGTAATGGGCCATGCTTTTCTATCGGCATACATTCGTAAAGTAATGGCTGTACAAGCAGCTAAACTAGACAATAGTAATTCATGCGGGTTCATGCCTTGTTGTGTACCACCTGTTTCAATATGCTCATCAGCCATAAAATTTCCTGATGGGGTAGTTAACAGGGTTTGGTATTTTTCTTGCTGTATGGTTGCTGTAACTGCCATGGTGATTTTAAAAAAAGACATTTTTTTGCTTTGCCTGCATATAATAAAAAAATTGAATAAATTGTATTTGGTTTTTATGGGTATACATATGCAAGGGGTAGTGTTTTGCTGCCTATTTTGTTTCAAACAAAATTAACATAGGTTTTTTAGTAGATCAATATAATTGTTCATCGTAAGGCAATGGCACTTCGGCTATTGCTTTTTTATTGGTAATAAATGGATTGCGGTAGGCTACATAAGCAGATAAACTACACATAAAGATTAATAAAGATAAACCTTTAGAAAGACCTGCTTTTTCAGAAATAAATCCAATAACAGAAGGTCCGGTTAAAAAGCCTACCAAGCCACCGGTTGTTACCATTGCAAAACCTTCTACTGTTGTTAGTCCGGGAATATTGGCTGATGCACGGAATAAAATAGGAACAATAGTGCAACTGCCTAAACCTATCATAATATAACCCACAATGGCCATAACTGCTACAGGTGCTGTAACCACTACCAAAAACCCACAAGCGGCCAATAGTGCACCATATACCACCATATTCTTACTGCCCAATTTGGTAATTAACGTATCACCATTTAATCGCCCTACCGTCATAGCTACCGAAAAACCTGCATACCCTAAACTTAAAAATGCTTTAGGTGCATGTAGAACCTCTTTAAAATAAATAGCACTCCAATCTGCTACACAACCCTCTGCCATAAAACTCACCATACAAATAAATGAAATACCTAAAATGGTAAATGAGGGAAGCTTAACTTCTGAACGGGAATGTATAATATCTTTGTTACTCAGCAGGTGTGCTTTACTCGATACAATTACAGATGCAATAAATATTACCACTAATATAATTTGTATACCGGGTGGTATGTGCACTAAAAATAGCAGTGCAGCAATACCTGCACTGGTAGCGCCGCCTAAGCTATACATTCCATGACAAGTACTCATGAATAAACGGTTAAACTTTTTCTCTAATAAATTTACCGTAGCATTGCTGGAAACGCCATTTAAAAAACTGGTGAGCCCATAACAATATAGGCATATCCAAAACATGGTTCTGTTAACGGCATTAATTTGAGCTATCATAATACAACCCATAGCTATATATCCCCCTATCATCCATTTACCCACGGGTATTTTGCTAAATACACGGGTTGAAATGAGCATGCCGGTTATAGCCCCTAAAGGCGAAAGCAATAAGGAGAGTCCCAAACTTCCATCACTAAACCCCATGCGGGCTTTAATGCCCGGAATGGCGGCTACCCAAATACCAAATATTAAACTAGAAGTAGCAAATAAAAAACCTACTGCCAATGCAGACTTGTTTTGAATAAAGGCAGCTATATTTTTTAACATAGGGTATTATAGTGCGCCTGTTTTATCAGTGCCATAATGTAAAGGCAAAATAAATAACATTTGCCTGTAGTTAGCTAAAAGTTTCTGTTATTTGACAATTGACAAATATGCCCCAGTTATTTGTGCCGCTTTTTTTAATCCTCAAATACCAAATTGTAGGTGTTTACCTATATTCAACAACAAAAAAAGTATCATTGCCATTGCCTTTAATGTAGAAGCCTATCTTTTGCTATTGCTGTTTGTTATGTAATGCACAAGCTGAACAAATCCCCCACCTTCTATCTACTATAGGAGCAGTGAATACATAATTGTATTAGTAGGTGGCTATTTGGTATGGATAATAGACTATTGTATTTTTGAATGAACTTTGTTGCTTATGCATTACCTGCAACATTTACAGAAAGATAAAAAACTGGCTACTGCAATTCAGCATCATACTTCTTTTCGCTTGCAACCGCGTAAGCAAGTATATCTGCAATTATGTAGTGCCATCATTGGCCAGCAACTGTCTGTTAAAGTAGCCGCTGTTATTAAAGACAGATTTTTAGCTTTATACCCATCCACACCCACACCTGCCGATATTATACAAACACCGTACGCGCAATTAAGAAGCATAGGTTTATCGCATGCCAAAACAAATTATGTACACAACGTAGCCCAATTTGCATTAACACAAGGTATGGAGTACAAGCAATTGAAAAAGATGGATGATGAAACAGTAATAGAATATCTTACCCAAATTAAGGGGGTGGGGCGTTGGACAGTTGAAATGTTGCTGATGTTTACCTTAGGTAGGGAAGATGTTTTTCCGTTAGATGATTTAGGCATTCAGCAATCTATGCAACAAATTTATCAACTGCCAGAAATGGATAAAAAAACACTAAGGAACAAAATGGAAAAAATAGCAGCGCATTGGCGTCCTTTTCGCACTTATGCCTGCATGCACTTGTGGCATTGGAAAGATAATCCCCCCCTGCTTTAACCAATAGACAGCATTTAAACCAAGCGGCAGGGTATTTCCAAATCTTCCGATAAATAGTAAATAGCGCATAACCGATGGTATCCATCTGCAATGATGAGTTTTTGCAAGCCTCGCACTAGTAGAATGGGCGATAACTTTTTACCCTTCTTTACTTTTTTAATATTCTCATTCACATGTATATTATCTGCAGGTAATAGGGGTAATTGTGCTGCCCTTAAAATATCTTTTGCCTTTTTTTGTATGGTTTCGGCTTTTTGTAGTTTCGCTACATATTGCTTGGCTTCCGTTAACGGAAATAATAGTTCTAAATAATCAATAGCTGCGGGAAAATCTTGCATTTCGGGGTCAGGTAACCAGTATTTAGCCATTTGGAATCATTTATCCTTTATAACGTGATACACCATGTTTTCGTTGTAATGTCCACAAAAAAAACCGGTATACCAAGTTAATGGCTTACCGGTTTAGTAATGCTGATGGGTTGAATTAAGGATTGGTACGGTTAATAAAATCTACTATATCCTTTCTAAACGTAGCTAATGAAGCAGGGTGAACATACATCATGTGTCCTGCGTCAAAATATTTCATGGTAATATTTTTTTGAATTTCAGGTTCCAATCCCAAATGGTCCATGGTATATTCGGTGCCATAAAACGGCGTAGCCAAATCATAATATCCATTGAATACCAATATTTTTAAATTTGGATTTTTACTCATGGCATTGGCTAAGTCGGGTGCAGTAGTAGGCGGATAAACACCTTCGCCCCACATGCCACCTTTGCGTTGCCAATCCCAATGAAATCCTTCTGCATTGTAGGCGGAAATGTGGTAGTACATATTTTTATTCACTTTCAATTCGCTATACAAATAATTTAAAAAGCTGGCAGTATAGGCAGGTGTAATAGCAGTGCTTTGCGGATCAAAATCTGCATTTTCTGCCAACAAATTTTGGGTAATACCTGTAAATCTACTATCTAATCGGCCAACAGTAAGGTGCTGGTCGCGCAATAACTCTTGGGTAAATTGTGGTTCATTTACTCTCAGGTTAGCCTTTAAAATATAGTCTTTAGACAAACCGGTATAGTTGGCCAATTTTTCAGCAATAGAATTTTTGGTAGCGGCATCAATTTTATCGCCCAGCATTAGTGCGCTAGTGTAAGGCCCTTTGGCAAAATTGGTTACCTCTTGTAAAAAGGCCGGTAAGTTGGTAGGTTGTGTAGGCAATTTTTTATGGAAATAAGCAGTAGCAGCATAAGTGGGTAAATACATTACATATGAAATATCATCTCCTGCACCAAAAGTTAGTTGGCGTAAATCTAAAACGGAAGATACCAATACCACGCCATTTACAGCAATGCCTAACCGTTCTTGCAGGTAATTAACTACTCCTGCAGAGCGCATGGTTCCATAACTTTCACCTAATAAATATTTAGGCGAATTCCAACGGTCGTTTTCAGTAATATATTCTTTAATAAAGTTACTAATAGAACGCAGGTCCTGATCTACTCCCCAAAAATCTTTGTTTTGGGCTTTGCCAATGGCATGGCTAAACCCTGTACCTATGGGGTCAATCATCACAATATCAGTTACATCTAAAATAGAGTTCTGGTTGTCTTCTACTTTGTAGGGAGGTGGCGTTGGTGCCGATAGGTCGTTTACAGCAACACGGCGTGGACCCAAAGCGCCCATGTGCAGCCAAAGAGAAGAAGAACCCGGCCCGCCATTGTAGCCAAATAAAACCGGCCGTTTGCTAATATCACTAACGCCCTCTTTGGTGTAAGCCACATACCCAAAACTGGCAATAGGTTCACCTTTCTCATTATTTAAAATAAGTGTTCCGGCAGTAGCGGTGTAATTCACTGTTTTGCCGGCAATAACAATACTGTGATGGGTAATAGCCACCACCGGTTTTGCAACTGCTGTATCACTCATTGGTTTAGGCGGTACAGGCGGCATGGGTTGCGCTATAAGCTGTACAAATAATGTACAAAATAAAAAAGTAAATAGGTGCATTTTTTTCATATATGTTTATTTGATTGGTTTTTTACATACTTACCATTATGGATTGTTTAGACTACAATACCTTGCTTTTAGCACTTATATATACCAACTAAGTTAATAAAAATAAGTTAGTAGCAACAAAGGGTTAGCAGGCACAATACCATTAAGGTAGCATATTTAATTCCTTTAATACATTTTTTATTCGGGTGGTTAGTGTTTCTTCATCGGTATAGCCCTTGGCCAACAGATAAAATTGGGTATCAGATGCTTGTAACAACAAAGCCGGAAAACCTGTTACCTGTAATTGTTTACAAAGTGCAAATTCATAATATGCTTTTTCTTTGTATAATTCACTATGTAATTTTTCATAAAAATCTATTTCCGGTAAATGGTATTTGTGCAACAAATGTCGGTATGCTTCATCATCGGTTAAATCTCTTCCTTCAAAGTGAAGGGCATATTGTAGATCAGCGGCAAAAGCCAGTTGTTGATCCGGAAAATATTCTTTAAAAATACAAAGTGCAATAGCCGGTTTTTCAGAATGTGGAAACCAATCACTTAGTTCCGGGTGAAAAATATGCCATAAATAATCTTTTCCAAATTGAATGCCGGTAGTGTGTTCAACCGTTTTATAAGCTTGTTGTATATATGCCGCAGTTGCAGCAATGGGGGTAGGTTGTTCAGGTAATACCATACCCCCGCTAAGGACTTCTACAGAAAAATATTCGGTAAACTGCGGAATTACTTTTTTTAAAACCGGACTAAAACCATAACACCAGCCACAATAAGCATCATAACAATAAATTAAAATAGGTTGCATAACTCAACAACTAAAATAAAGCAAAATTGCCCGGGCAAGTTACTGGTAAATATTGATATAGGCTTGCTGCCTTTCATCATCTATTCCGCTTAATCATTAATTCCGTTTTTATATGCGTAATGGAATTTTTGCCTTATTGGCTATTGATGGAACAAATGGCAGATGGATAGCAGTTTTATACAGGCTGGTAAGGTTAGTGAAAAGCGTTGGTGCAGCAGCATTTTGTTGCTGTGTAGCAACAGGTTGTGGAAACCAAAGTTGTATTAAACGTTGTGCTGCCGCAGCCAAACTAATCCCTTGTTTTAGCCAGGTAATCAGTAAGCCCGTCATGCGTTGTTGCAAACCCTTTTGCGGCGGTAATTGCCTATAAATTTGGCTGGCCACAGGCGAGGCTATTGCAAGCCATTGGCTGTATTGCCGTTGCTTGGCAAAGGCAGGGTCAGTAAAAAATCGCTTTTTGTTAATCGATGTTTTACTGCGCACCAGCTGACGGCCATTTACCACATAAAAGGTAAGGCCGCCATAAGTACCACTCATATAAAAAGAAGATAAAGTGCCCATTTTATGATGTATTTTTTGCTTACAATATACAACTTGGCTATAGGGGTTTCCAAATTTTTAGGCCATTTTTTTTAGTAAAAAATACCACTATTTACCGCCATTTATATGTTACTGAAATACCCTCCTTTTTTTATACAAATACGTATCAACAGCGTTGCGCAACGCTGTAAACCCGAAGCAGTATCGAAGCAGGGTGGGAGAAAGGAGGCAGCAGAGATATACCAAAAATAGGGTGGGGCGCTATCGGGAAGCATTAATTATTCAGTTTTGCAAAGACATGATATATATGCAAAAACATTTATTTTAAAACGTAGAAATACGTTTTTTTGAATAAGCATTAACCACTATTTTAGCTACAACATTTTGTGTTCATTTAACTATTGCTTTGAAAATGGGAAAAAAGTCTGTTGGAGAGGGTAGCGAAGCTGCAACTGCTTTATAACAGACCGATAGTGTATCGGTGGTAAAAAGGCAGTATGTAAACAAACAATATTGCAGCAAAACAGCAAAGAAAACATGGTAAAGTACTTACCAATGAGCAGTAGAGCGGAAACCATACATACGGATTTTGCTAGTAGATATAGTCATTTTCATTGATTAAGAAATTATAGGTTTTAAAGCAGAAGAAGCACTGATATGTATACACATGTGCGTAATAAAAGTATTCAAAAAATAGTACCTCCTTTTGATATGTTTTATTTTTTATACAAGTGATGCTTAAAAAAAACAAATACAAATAAAATGTTTAAATTAGCCATACAAAATGGAATATATAACCATCCTTATCCACTCCAAAACAGTTAAATAAGGAGGGTTTTATCAGACCTATAAACAAGTTAGTGGCAATGTTAGACGACCACACAAAACGACTTGACAAATGAACAAGAGTAATTTAAAATTCAGGGACGTAGACGAGTATCACTCATCGTTTTCTGCCGACATTCAAAAAGTTCTTGAACAACTTCGGCAGACAATAAGGCAAGCCGCACCACAGGCGGTAGAAACGATTAGCTACGGTATGCCTGCGTTCCGACAAAACAAGGTATTGATTTATTATGCCGTTCAAAAAAAACACATCGGATTTTACCCGACACCTAATCCGATTGTTCATTTCAGACAAGAACTTGAAAAGTATAATACCTCAAAAGCTGCAATTCAATTTCCCATTGACAAAACTTTGCCATTGGCATTGATAAAAAAGATAGTGAAGTTTCGTGTATCGGAAGACAACGATAACCCTAAATCCAATAAAAAGAAGCACTCGAAAATTTCCGACATCAACAAAGACATTCTTTCTTACCACAGGAAGCAAACTACAGCCGACAAAGACATCTGTGACTTGTTGCTACAGGCAATTAGCAAAAGCTTACCAAAATCGGAAAACAAAGTCTGGCACGGGCATCCTGTTTGGTTCTTAGACGGCAACCCTATTGTGGGTTACAGCAGGCAAAAAGCAGGAATTCGTTTAATGTTTTGGAGCGGTGCAGGTTTTAATGAACCAGGATTGGAAGTGCGGGGCGGAAAATTCAAAGACGCTTCTGTTTTTTACAATGCCGTTTCAGACATTAATACCAAAGACCTGAATCGTTGGTTGAAAAAGTCAAAAGAAATCCAGTGGGACTATAAAAACATTGTGAAACGAAAAGGCGTTTTGAAACGATTAAAATAACTATCAGGAAAAGATGACTAAAACATTAATAGCCGAAGGAATTTTACACGAAGTGCCTGACGATATGAAAAAGGCATTGCAATCAGATATTGAAATTACAGAGAGATGGAATAAACTTACGCCCATTCAACGCAACGAATGGATATGCTGGGTTACTATTGTAAAAAAAGAGGAAACAAGAACGGAACATATTGATCGTATGATGGAAGAAATATCTGAAGGAAAACGCCAGCCATGCTGCTGGCCCGGCTGCCCCCACCGCAGACCTAAAGCACAAAAATGGTTTAAACAAAAAAAACAACCATAAAACCAAAACATGGCAACCATTAATCCACACATTAACTTCAACGGCAATGCTGAAGAAGCATTCAATTTTTACAAATCGGTATTTGGCGGTGAGTTCGAAAAAGTACTACGTTTTAAAGACCTGTCAAGCCCTGAATTTCCTTTGGCAGAAAGGGAGGCAAACAAAATAATGCACATTGCATTGCCAATCGGTAATAGCATTTTAATGGCAAATGATGTTCCGGAAATAATGGGGCGAACAAATGAGCATGAGAACAGAAGTAAAATTGTAATTAATGTCGATAGTAAAGAGGAAGCCGATAAACTTTTTAGCGGACTTTCTGCAGGCGGGCAAGTTGAGGTTCCTATGGCAAACAGTACTTGGGGGTCATATTTTGGAATGTTCAGGGATAAATATGGTATTGAATGGATGGTAGATTTTGCCTCGAATCCCAATAAATAAAACACCACAAATGAAAACAACACCTGAACACAATGACCGGATTGCGAAAATGACTTTCGCTTCGGTATATCCGCATTATATCAACAAGGTTGAAAGTAAAGGTAGGACAAGAGAAGAATTGCATCAGGTAATTCAATGGCTGACTGGATTTGACTACAAAAAACTTCAGCAACTCATAGACGAGAAAGTAACTTTTGAAACTTTTTTCAAAAGAGCAAAGCTAAATCCAAATGCTCATCTCATAACAGGAGTAATTTGCGGTTATCGGATAGAAGAAATAGAAAACACATTGACAAAACAAGTAAGGTATTTGGACAAGTTGGTGGACGAATTGGCAAAAGGACGAAAAATGGGAAAGATTTTACGAACAGTGTCAGATGGAACGACAAAATAGGAACACTGCCTGTAACAGCGGTTTGGCAAAATGGCAGGTGCAGTGCTTCGTATGACAGTTTTGTGGTAGGTTCAAGTGAAGCTCTTCGATTGAATCCCGAAGTTTCGGGATGCTAAAAATCCGCCACTACGCAAATCTCATACCCGTTGGTGGCAGCCTACACCCGATGGGTGTACAGCACCTACAATGAAGCCTACTGTTGAACAAAACCGATTAATTGCTGATAAGATATTGTATTATGGAGTTGTGGTGTTGCAAGCTGGATATTACTGTTGAGAGAAGGGGTGGTATTTTTTTCAACCATTTATTTTCTTCGGTGTGCCGGTAAAGTAATGCCTCTTTTTTACCAATCGGCACAGAACTTCCCTTACCTGCATTTAGCAAGCATTGCTTTGTTCAACATTGGTATTTACAAAAGCGTATAAAAGTACATATGTATGGTGCCAAACGGTTATCAACTATTGATAATGTGGGAAATAATGATTTTTAAATGCAGTTAATAGGTAGTGATAAAAGTTTGTATATTTATGAGTGGGTGGTCATTAAAAATAGACAATCGTGCACTGTAGACAACAATAAAAAATAAGACAATATGAGAAAAATAATTTCATTTATGCACATATCGCTTGACGGTTTTGTAGCAGGGCCGAAAGGAGAAATGAACTGGATCAAAGTTGATGAAGAAATTTTTGATCATGTAGGTAAGCGGATAGGCGAAACCGACAGTGCATTATATGGAAGGGTGACCTATGAGATGATGGAAAATTACTGGCCTAACGCAGGTGATGAGCCGGATGCGAGCAAACACGATATTAATCATTCAAAGTGGTATAACAAAGCGCACAAAATTGTTTTATCAACAACAATGGGAGACGCAGATTTGCCTAACACAACAATTATCAGCGACAATCTTTCTGACAGAATAAATAAAGTAAAACAACAGACAGGTAGCGAGATTCTACTTTTTGGCAGCCCGACAGCAACACATTCACTTATTCAACTGAACTTAATTGACGGCTTCTGGCTATTTGTTAATCCAATTATTCTCGGACAAGGCATTTCATTGTTTGTAGACATCAAAGACAAAATAAAACTAAAACTATTGACAACGCGACAA